>NZ_JBFTEN010000042.1:0-1553 GCF_041154185.1 Wolbachia endosymbiont of Tettigetta isshikii
TGGCTGCAACAGTTCTAATGCGTAAAATTATAGTAATTGCTAATACAAGATTTAAAGAAGCAATTAATTTAAATACCTAAAAACTTACACAGCAGTAACCGCAATGAATATTGTGAATAAGTACGTTCACACAGACTTAAAGTACTTATTCACATATTCATTGCTTAAGTAAAAATTGCTGCGGTAGCTGTTTGATATAAAATCCATTTTCTATAACAAACTGGTTTTTATTGCCCATATGACTGGGTAAAGTTGCAAAATCACACAAATAAAAAATTTTTAAAAAACATAGTTGATAAGATTCCCCTTTATCAGTTACATGATAATAATAGCTCATTTTGTTCTCATATGGATGGGCGTAATGATAATCAGAGCACATGCTTTCAAACGCAATGGACCATTCGTCTATTTATTTATCTGATAATTCTGGATACCATTTTTCAAGCATTCCATATAGTAAATCTTTCATACAACCAATATTTTTATAAACCTTAAGTATTATAGCAATACAATTTTATTTATTCAAGTCTTAAAAAATATTTTAGCCAAAGTACTGTATTGATTAGTGTCATAAAAATTTTGATTATTTACTCTTTCAAAAATCCAGAAAAGTACCTATATTTGTGAGAACAAGCCTGGTAAAAATATAGTTGTGAAAATAGAAACGTAAAACTGTTATAGCAAAGTTAGACAAATTGGTTTATACCTAAACGTTGTAGAAGTAGGCTAATATAGCTGGTTTTGCGTTGTGTTAAATTACTATAGACAAAAGTTCGCGTAGGTTACGCGGTATAGCTCCTATACACAAAAATGGTGGAAATATAGAACCAATAATCCCACCTATAGTTAAAGGCGATAAAGCTGTGGAACTTAACCCCAAACATGTAAGTGCTACTATCGCAGCACCTAACCCTGCTACAGACATTAAATCCTTTACACTTGCTAATTGCAAATTCAAACTTCCGCTGCTGTCAGTATAATTAGATTAATAGAATAAGCAAAATAGTCTTTTTATGGAATGGCGTTGAAAACAAGTGTAGGAGAAGAGCCTCGACTTACAACTATTCCAATTATCAGCAGCTAATATCAAATTTTACAGTTAAACAAGATGCTACTCAGCATTATCTGCTCAACTCATGAATTACAACTAGCTATGAACATTAAGAAGCTTACCAGATAAAAAAAAAGCAAAAGAAGCCACGTGGGCAGCTTACTTCAAAATATATTGGTAGCTAAGCGGTTAACTCGTGACTTCTTCTTTGAGTTGTGCAATTTCAGCTTTAAGAAGACCAGTAGTTTGAGCTATGATATCAATAGAAACTCCTGCTTTAAGTAGGTTTTTAGCAACTTCAATTTTTCCTTCTTTTCTGCCTTTTTCAGTGGCATCATCAAGTTTTTGAGCGAGAACAGCCTTCTCATCACGAATACGCTTTATCTCTTGTTCATATGCTATGAACTCCTTTTCTGACCAGTTGAATCTATTTAGCTCCTCATATGCTTTTTTGATTATTACGTCACTTCCTATTATCCTTTCCAACTCTCTTTCACTAGTT
>NZ_JBFTEN010000046.1:0-694 GCF_041154185.1 Wolbachia endosymbiont of Tettigetta isshikii
TATGGATTTGAACGCCATAGAACTATCTCTCTATTTGTACCTACCTCTACAGAACAATCAACTTTGGCTGCACTTTGTCAATGTCGTGATGATATTACGCAAATGAGAACTCAAAAAAAATGCAGACTTGAAGCACCGGAAAATGATCATATAAAAGAAAGCTGTCAAAAGACCATTGAGTTTTTCGATAGTCAAATAAATGAACTCAATAATACCATACAAAAGATTATTGATGAAAGCCGCGAATTACAACAACGCCAAAAAATCCCTAAAACAGTTCCTGGAATGGGTAAAAAGTTATCACAAGATTTTTTGTGTTTAATGCCAGAGCTTGGTTACTTAAACAGAAAAGAAGTAGCGAGTCTTGCCTGAGTAGCACCTCATCCTAAGGAAAGTGGTAAAGCTGTTGGTTATCGAAGGATTATAGGCGGTAGAAGCAACGCTCGTTCAAAGCTCTTTACAGCTGCTATGGCTGCTGCAAGGTCCAAGTCTGTACTTGGTGCGTTTTATTCTAAGCTTGTTGAAAGTGGTAAGAAGAAGATGGTGGCTGTAACAGCTCTAATGCGTAAAATTATAGTAATTGCTAATACAAGGCTTAAAGAAGCAATTAATTTAAATACCTAAAAACTTACACAGCAGTAACTGCAATGAATATTGTGAATAAGTACGTTCACACAGACTTAAAGTACTTATT
>NZ_JBFTEN010000013.1:0-32993 GCF_041154185.1 Wolbachia endosymbiont of Tettigetta isshikii
TACGCCATTTTTTGCGAATTATCAGCCACAATTTTATATAAGGACAACAGATGTAACGGGGAGTATAAAATTGCTGGAAGGGAAAGAGATGGTAATGCCGGGAGATAATGTAAGTATAGAAGTGGAATTGCAAGCATCAATAGCGATGGATAAGGGATTGCGTTTTGCAATAAGAGAGGGTGGTAGAACTGTTGGTTCTGGTGTTGTTTCTGAAATTTTGGAGTAGACGTGGTGGCTGAAATAGAGCAAGTTGCATATATCATAAGCAAAGCTTTTGATTGTTCAAAATTAGAGAAATACGTTAGAGAGTTTGTTCGTGGATTTAAGGACAAATTTAAACATTCTGGTGCAAAGTTATCAGGTCCGGTTGCACTACCAAGAGATAATTTTAAATTCGATGTTGGTAGGTCTCCTCATGTTGATAAAAAATCTCATGAACAATTTGAAAAGAGAACTTCTGAGCGTCTGATTGTTCTATATGGCCTCACCCCTGCTATGATGCAGATGCTTGGAGATTCATCGTTTTTTCCTCCCCCTCCTCCTGGTGTAGAAATTTATTTAAAGATTAAAAAAGTCTTTAGGAAAGGAAAATGAAAAGAATGAATTTGTTGAAAAGAATTGGTTTATTGATGACAAATGTTGGTCATACTGCTATATACACTGATAGTGGTCGCATTGTTGTAACTTTATTACATCTTAGTGAAACTTGTATTGTTGATGTGAAAGAGCAAGGTAAATGTGGTTATAATTCGGTTATTTTAGGTACTGGAGATTTTAAAAATATTGCAAGACCTCAGTTAGAATACTTAAAGAAGAGAGGAATAAATAGTAGATATAGACTATATGAAAGTAGATTGAATGATCTTTCAGGAATAAAGTGTGGTAAAAGAGTGGGAGTTAACCATTTTTTGGTTGGTCAATATCTTGATATTACAGGTTATTCTATAGGTAAGGGATTTGCTGGTGTAATGAAGCGATATAATTTCAGTGGGCTTAGGGCATCTCACGGTGTTTCTATTGCTCATAGGTCGCAAGGTTCTACTGGTCAATGTCAGGATCCTGGTAGAGTATTTAAAGGAAAGAAAATGGCTGGTCATTTAGGTAACAGCAGGGTAACTGTACATAACATGAAAATATTATCTATCGATTATGAAAATAGTATAATTGCTGTAAAAGGTAACAACGTTCCTGGATTTAGAAATTCTTACGTCTTTGTGAGAGATGCAGTTAAAAAGCCTTTGCATAAAGATATTCCTTTTCCGGTAGGTCTACTGTTAGATGCAGATGATGATGCTAGTGGTTTGGTAAATTAGTTATGGAATATAAATTAGTTAATCTATCTAATGATAATATAGGTATCGCTCAGCTTAATCCTGCGATATTTTCCGTTAAGCAAAAATTGAGTATTTTGCATGATATAGTTAGATGGCAATTAGCAAAGAAGAGAGCTGGTACTCACAAAGTAAAAGGCATCAGTGATGTTTCTGGTACAACAGCTAAGCCTTATAGTCAAAAACGCACTGGTAGAGCAAGACAAGGAAGCTTGCGTTCTCCTCAGTTTAGGGGTGGCGGAGTTATTTTTGGTCCTGTTGTTAGGAGTCACGCCTATTCTCTTAACAAAAAAGTACGCAAATTTGGTTTAAAAATTGCTTTATCTCTAAAATATTTTAATAATCAATTAATCATTCTTGATAATTTGAATGTTGATGTGAAGAAAACATCTGAAATGTGTAAATATATTAAAAATTTTAAATTTTCTTCCTTTCTGATAGTTGGTGATTATGGAGATGGATTGCTACGTGCTACTAGAAACTTGCACCATGTAAACTTGATCAAGCCTATCGGGTTGAATGTTTTTGATATATTAAATCACGAATGCATAATGTTGACAAGTGATGCTTTAAAACATCTTGAAGGTAGATTGTTATGATTAAATACAATGATATAATAAAATGTCCTATAATTACGGAAAAAGCCTCTTTTTTAAGGGAAAAATTTAATAAATATTCTTTGTATGTTTTTGTGAATGCAAATAAGCATAAAATAAAGCTGGCAATAGAGTCTCTATTTAGTGTTAAAGTTTCCTCTATAAATATTGTTAGAGTTAAACCTAAACGTAGGCGCTTTAGAGGCGTGATTGGCTATGAAAAACAAAAAAAGAAAGTTTATTTTTCTTTGATAGATGATCAAAAGTTAGATATAATGAGTGTTTAATATGGGTATAAAATTTCTTAATCCTGTTACTCCATCCTCTCGTGGAACTGTGTTAGTAAGTAAAGTTGGTTTATCAAAAGATAAGCCAGAAAAGCTTCTTACATTTGGTAAAAAGTCCAGTGGTGGAAGAAATAATTATGGTAGAATTACAACTCGCCATAAGGGTGGTGGTCACAAAAAGAAGTACAGAATTGTAGATTTCAAACGCAATAGAAATGATCAGGGTACAGTTGAGAAAGTAGAATATGATCCAAATAGAAGTGGGTTTTTAGCGTTAATATCATATAAGACCGACAATACTAAATCTTATATACTAGCTCCACAAAACGTAAAGCCTGGTGATGTTGTAATGTCAGGAGATGATGCTGATATATTGCAAGGCAATTGTTTATCATTGAAGTGTATACCTGTTGGTTCTTTTGTTCATGCTATTGAGCTAAAGCCAGGTAATGGTGCTGTAATTGCTCGAGCTGCTGGTTGTTATGCACAAATTGTCGGTCGTGATGGCAACTATGTTTTATTACGGTTGAGGTCTGGTCAAGTTAGGTTGATTTTGTCTTCTTGTAAAGCTACTATTGGTGTAATGTCTAATCCTGATCGTAAAAATAGAAAATTAGGTAAAGCAGGAAGAAGTAGGTGGTTGGGAATTAGGCCCGCCGTTCGCGGAGTTGCTATGAATCCAGTGGATCACCCCCATGGGGGTGGAGAAGGAAAGACTTCTGGTGGGCGTCACCCTGTTACTCCTTGGGGTGTTGCAACAAAAGGAAAGAAAACTCGGAAAAGAAATAAATTTAGTGATAAGTATATAAAACAATTGAAAGGTTAGTTTATGAGTAGATCTGCATGGAAACCACCTTTTTGTCACCCGTCTGTGCTAAAGTTAGTGAATAGAGCTTTAAAGGAGGGTTCTATTAATAAGGTGATAAAAATTCATTTTAGATCTTCTATGATTTTTCCTAATTGTTTAGGTTTAAAATTTGCTGTTTATAATGGTAAAGATTACATTCCTGTTAATATTAATGATCAGAATATGATAGGTCATAAATTTGGTGAATTTTCACCTACTCGTAAATTTACTGGGCATAGTGGTGATAAAAAGGCAGCAAGAAGGTAGTTAGTATGAAAAACAAGTACACAGTAATTAAAGCTAGTTCTAGGGATTTAAAATCCACCCCTCGTAAGTTAAACTTGGTTGCCAATTTAGTACGCAATAAAAAAGTTTCTTTTGCTACTCTGCAATTAAGGTTTTGTGAAAAGAAGGCCGCTGGCCTTATAGGGAAAGTATTAAATTCTGCAATTGCTAATGCTCAATATAATTATGGATTAGATATTGATAATCTATATATAAAGGAAGTTTTAGTAGGTAAGTCTTTTACTTTACGTAGGGTGTTCCCAAAAGCTATGGGTAGAGCCAATAGAATTAGCAGGCATTACAGCAACATAACTATAAAGTTAGAGAAAATTGTATGATTTGTAAGAGTATAAAATTAGTGAGGAAAGTGTAAAATATGGGGCAGAAGGTTAATCCTATAGGATTTAGATTAAAAATAAATACTAATACCTGGGATTCTATTTGGTATGCTAATAAAGATTACAAAGAAAAATTGCATCAGGATTTATCTATTCGCAGTTACATAAATGAGTCTTTTAAGCACGCTGGTCTTTCCAAAATAATTATAGAGCGCAAAGTTGATTTAGTGTCTGTAACAATACATTCTTCTAGACCTGGAGTGATAATAGGTAAGAAAGGCTTGGATATTGAGAAGGTAAAACAAAAGATAGCTGAGAAAGTAAAAAATAATGTGGAAGTGAATGTAGTAGGAATAAAAAGGACTGAAGTAGATGCGGCTTTAATATCAAACAGAATAGCACAGCAATTAGAGAAACGTGTTTCATTTAGAAGAGCAATGAAAAAAGCTATTCAAAGTTGTTTGAGAATGGGAGGTGGAGGTATCAAGGTAAGCTGTTCTGGGCGTCTTGGTGGAGCTGAGATAGCTCGTACTGAATGGTATAAAGAAGGTCGTTTGCCTTTACACACTTTACGTGCTAATATAGATTATGCTTTTTGTGAAGCAAAGACTATATACGGTATTATAGGAGTTAAGGTTTGGGTTTATGTTGTTAATTAAGGCGTATTGAAATGTTTGTTCCCAAAAAGAGTAAGTATAGAAAGGTGTTTAAAGGGAGAATTAAGGGTAATGCAAAAGGTGGTAGCACACTATCTTTTGGTGATTATGGTTTAAAAGCTATAGAAGCAGGTAGAATTCAGTCTAAGCATATTGAGACTGTGAGGCGTGTGATATCCAGAACGTTGAAACGTTCTGGTAAAGTGTGGATAAGGATTTTTCCTGATACTCCTGTTAGTAAAAAGCCAGCAGACGTACGGATGGGTAAAGGAAAAGGTAGTGTTGAATTTTGGGTATTTAAAGCTAAGCCTGGTAGGGTGTTGTTTGAGATTAGTAGTGATGTTCCCATGCATTTAGCAAGGTTGGCGCTTGAAAAAGCAATTGCCAAGCTTCCTGTAAAATGTAAATTTATATCTAATCATAGTTGAACGGAGTTACGATGGATATAGCTGACATTAGATCAAAATCCTTGCAAGAGTTGCATGAAATTCTTGTAAATTTGAGGAAAGAATTTGTTAATTTGGTTTTTCAGAAGAAATTGGGACAGTGTAGTAATATTTCGCGTTTTAGCTTGATAAGAAAGAGCATAGCTCGTGTTTTAACTATATTAAATGAAAGAAGAATAGAGGAAGAGAATGCCTAAGAAGATTTTTTGTGGTATTGTAACTAAAGCTGAGTGCGATAAAACTGTAAAGGTCTCAGTACTGCGGGTATATAAGGGTAAACTTTATAAGAAAGTTATAAAAAAATATAAAAAGTATACAGCACATGATGAGAATAATAGCTGCAAAGAAGGAGATAGGGTTTTTATACAAGAACACAAGCCTATTTCTACTACTAAAAAATGGATTGTTGTGCGAGTTGAGTAAGGTGCTTATATGATTCAAAAAAATACATTGTTAGAAGTAGCTGATAATTCTGGTGCACGTGAAGTGCTTTGTATTGGCTTGTTGGGCGGAAGGAAGTCTGCATCTATAGGTGATACAATTATTGTGTCTACTAAATCTATTAACCCGAAAGGGAGGGTCGAAAAGGGAAAAGTATATAGAGCGGTTGTTGTTAGAGTGAGAAATCGTATTAGAAAATCTGATAACTCTGTAATTTGTTTTTCTAGCAATGCTGTAGTTTTAGTTAATAATCAAGGTGAGCCGCTTGGTACTCGAGTGTTTGGCCCGGTGAAGAAATTAACGTCTGGTTCTTTTATGAAAATAATGTCATTAGCTGTTGAGGTTTTATAATGAATGCAAAAATAAGAAGTGGTGATGACGTTATAGTTTTAACTGGCAGAGATAGAGAAAAAGTTGGTAAAGTAATCAAGATTATCACACGTGATGCTAAAAAAAAGGCTGTTGTTTCTGGAGTGAATGTACATAAGAAACATACTAAACCGAAAGCTGGTAGCAGTGGCGGTATACTAAATAAAGAGTTAGCTATTGATATATCTAACATCGCAATATTAGACCCTAAGTATAAAGCTCCAACTAGAGTAGGGTTTAAGATTATAGACGGTAAAAAAGTGCGTTTTGCAAAGGTTTCTGGGAAAGTAATAGACTAGGTTGATATGTTTAAAGAATTGTACAGAGATAGTATAGTAAAATCCTTGGAGGACAAATTTAACTACAGCAATATGATGCAAGTACCTAAGCTTGTCAAGGTATGTATTAATATGGGTGTTGGAGATGCTGCTACGGATAGTAAAGCAATAAATGAGCAGCTTGATCATCTATATTTAATTGCAGGGCAAAAGCCTGTATCAACGTTTGCAAAAAAATCTATTTCTGGTTTTAAGATAAGAAAAGGCGCTACAGTAGGTTGTAAAGTAACTTTGCGTAGAGATAAAATGTATGAATTTTTAGAAAGGTTGATATATGTTGCTTTACCGAGAGAAAAAGATTTTAGAGGATTTAGTGTAAAGCAATTTGACGGTAATGGTAATTTTTCCTTTGGTATAAAGGAGCGTATCTCATTTTTAGAAATAGATTACGATAAGATAAGTAGGATTAGAGGTATGGATATCAATATTATAACAAGTACGACTAGTGATAAAGAAGCAAAAGAGTTATTGCTAGCTTTTAGGTTTCCCTTTTTTGATTAATTAAGAGAAGAGGTATATGGCAAAAAAATCTATGATACAAAGAAATCTTCGTAGGATAAAATTGCACGATCAATATAAAGAGAAAAGAAAAAAGTTGAAATCTATAATAAATAATAAGAATATACCTATAAGTGAGAGGTTTGCAGTTCAAAATAAGCTGATTAAAGAGTTGCCTAGAGATTCTTCTCAAATCAGAATTAGAAATAGGTGTGCTTTAACAGGAAGGCCAAGAGGGGTATATAGAAAATTTGGTTTATGTAGAATTGTTTTGCGTGATTTATGTTCTTTTGGAAAAATTCCAGGGGTTACGAAGTCTAGTTGGTAATATAATATAGGAGTATATTGTGGCGTTATCTGATAGTGTTGGTGATTTTTTGACGAGGATACGTAATGCTCAATTGGCAATGCACAGAACAACAAGAGTTCTGTTTTCTAAGGTGAATTCTTCTATACTGAAAATCTTAAAGGATGAAGGATATATTCTTCATTATCAGAAAGAAGTTGTAGGCAATGTGCCATCTTTTATCGTAAAATTGAAGTATTATGAGAAGTTACCTGTAATTAGTGATATAGTGAGAGTATCAAAACCTGGTTGTCGTCGTTATTCTAAATGCAGGGACATTGCTAAGGCATATAATGGACTTGGTATTTTTATTATATCTACGTCTAAAGGAGTGATGACTGATTACAATGCACATAAATTGAAAGTTGGTGGAGAAGTTTTGTGTCGTGTGTTTTAAGTAGTAGGAGGAATTTATGTCTCGTATAGGTGCAGCACCTATCAATATTCCTGCTGGTCTTTCAGTTGAGTATAATGATGGTAAAATGTTGATAAAAAGTGCCAAGGTAGAAAAAGAACTTAGGCTATGCAGTGATGTTGTATGTCATGTTGTTGATAATCAGTTGCTGCTTTCTGTTAATCAAAGCAAAGATAATTATAATGAGATAAAGCCTATATGGGGTACTTATAGGAGCAATATTAACAATATCATTAATGGCATGGTTAATGGTTTCTCTGTTGATCTTGAAATTAATGGTGTTGGATATAAAGCAGAGTGTGATGGTAAATATTTGACTTTATATCTTGGCTATAGTCATAATGTGAAGTATAAAGTGCCTAAGGATGTTGAGATTAAGTGTGTAAAACCAACTCACTTAGTAGTGAGTAGTATAGATAAGCAAAAAGTCTATGTGGTAGCATACGATATATGCAAAATTAGAAAATATGACCCTTATAAAGGTAAGGGTATTGTAATAAAAGACAAATTTATGTTGCGTAAAGTTGTAAGTAAAAAGAAGTAATTAAGATGAGAAGGTTATATAATTTTTTAAGTAATTCTGAAAAAAGGAAATTACGTAATAGAAAGAAGCTCAATAACGGCGCTAAGCGTTTACGTATATCCATATTCAAGTCCAACAGGCATTTTTACGCTCAGTTAATCAATGACGAAAAAGGAGTGACTCTCACCTCTGCTTCTACTTTGGATGCTAAAATTAGGGATGTATGTAAAGGTAGGGTCAACGCTGAAACTATAAAACAGGTTTCTTCTTTGATGGTTGAACGTTTATCTGATATGAAATTAGGGCAAGAGTTGGTGTTTGACCGTGGAGCCTATAAGTATACAGGGTTGGTTTCTCAATTTGCTGAGGCTTTAAGAAGTTCTGGATTTAAGTTTTAGAGAAGATTTTTAATATGGCTGTAAAAAATTTACAAAATAACAACGATTTATCAGAGCTTTTAGTTTCAGTACGAAGAGTGGCAACGGTTACCAAAGGTGGTAGAAGATTTTCATTTTCAATTTTGGTCGTTGTTGGAGACGAGAAGGGTAGGGTAGGATGCGGAATGGGCAAACACGCAGAGGTTGCTGAAGCAAGGATGAAAGCTGTAAATGCTGCGAAAAAATCGATGATTAGAGTGTACTTGCGTGAAGGTAGAACTTTGCACCATGATATTAAAGCTAAATTTTGCTCTGGTGAAATAGTTTTAAGAGCAGCTAGAGCTGGAACAGGTATTATTGCTGGTGGAGCGATTAGGTCAGTTTTTGAAGTGCTAGGCATAAAAGATGTAGTAGCTAAGTCTACAAGATCAAACAATCCTCATAACGTTATATGTGCAGTGTTTAGAGCTTTTGATAATATGTTATCTCCTCGTCAAGTGGCAAGCAAAAGAGGCAAAAAGATTAGTGAAATAGTTGGAAATAGGTAAAGTATGAATAGTGCTATAAAATTAAACTCTATATTTACTAAATTATCGAAAAAAAAGAAGCCTAAGTTGCTAGGTAGGGGTATTGGTTGTAGTAAAGGCAAAACATCTGGTAGGGGGCACAAAGGACAAAAGGCTAGAAGTGGTGTTTCCATAAATGGATTTGAAGGCGGGCAGCAGTCTATATATACTCGTTTACCTAAAAGAGGTTTTAACCCTATACGTAGGAATATATGCTTCATAATTAATGTTGGTGATGTACAGCACTTAATAGAAACTAAGAAAATAGTGAAAGATTCCGTTATAGACAAAGAGATGCTGTGTAAGCTAGGTTTCATGAAGTCTGTCAAGGATAAAGTCAAGCTTCTTAATAAAGGGAAGCTGACTGAGAGGTGTGTATTTCACGTTGATTGTGCGTCAGAAGCTGCAAAAAAATCTGTAGCTTCAGTTGGTGGTAGTGTGGAAATACTATCATAAATGATGAGCAGCAAATCCGCATTTAATAATTTGGATCCTGCGTTATTATATAAAGGCGATTTATTGAAGCGTATGTTTTTTACGCTAATCGCTTTAATTTGTTATCGTCTAGGTACTTATGTGCCTATTCCTGGAATTAACCTTGATATAATTAATGATATATTCCATAAGGAAGGTTCTGGTGTTTTTGGAGTATTTAATTTATTTTCTGGTGGTGCATTAGCTAGGATGACAATCTTAGCACTAAGTGTTATGCCATACATAGTTGCATCTATAGTTATGCAGTTATTATCTTCTGCCGTCAAAGGAATTAATGAAGTTAAAAATGATGGGGAATCAGGACGTCAGAAGATGAATTCCTACATACGGTATATGACCATAGTGTTTTGTGTATTTCAATCGATTACGATTTTAATCGGATTAGAAAGAATGAATAGGGAAGGGGCATTAATTGTAATCGAACCTGGTCTTATGTTTCGTACAGTAGGTGTTTTTAGCCTTTTAGGTGGGACTATGTTTCTAATATGGCTCGGTGAGCAAATCAGCGCTAATGGTATAGGTAATGGTATCTCATTAATTATTTTTACTGGCATAATATCAGAGCTACATAGTGCTTTTTCATCTCTGTTAACATTAAATAAAAACGGTAGCATATCGTTATTTATTATCCTTTTTATTTTGGCGGTGTTTTTTTTGCTATTGCTTTTGGTTATTTTTGTAGAGTCTTCTTATAGAAAAGTCGTTGTTCAGTATCCTAAAAAGCAGTTTAAAAAATTACATAGTGACGATTTTACTTATATCCCATTAAAGATTAATTTATCTGGCGTAATACCAACTATTTTTGCTAATGCAATTTTACTTACACCTATTTCAATTGCAAATTTCTATAAGGGATATGCTTTTTCTGACTTTATTTTGAACTATTTTATGGCAAATAAAGTAGTTTATATTGTAGCTTACTTAGCGTTTATAATATTTTTTAACTTTTTCTACACCAATTTTATATTTAACCCAGAAGAAAATGCCGATTTTCTTAAAAAAAATGGTGGTTTTATACCTGGTAGAAGGCCTGGAAAACATACTTCTGATTACCTTCAAGATATAACTTTAAAGTTGACGTTCATTGGCTCTGCATATTTGGTGGTTATATGTGCTGTACCTGAAGTCATAAGATATTATTATGATATACCATTTATTTTTGGTGGAACGAGCTTATTGATTATAGTTAACGTTGTTACTGATACTATTATGCAAATACAGTCCTATATCTTTTCGAATAGATATGATAGCTGGATAAAAAAATATGAGTCTAAAACGAGAAAATTAAGATGATCATTACAATTTTTGGTCCTCCTGGCTCCGGTAAAGGCACTCAATCGAGCCTGTTAATAGCAAAGTATTACTTAAAGTTAATTTCAGTAGGGGATCTATTGAGAAATATTATGTCTAGCAACAGCGAGTTAGGTAAAAAAATAAAGGATACCGTAGAATCAGGTAATTTGATTCAAGATAAAGTTATATGTAAGTTATTACGTGACCAGCTTGCATTGGTAGATGATAATTTTTTGCTGGATGGTTTTCCGAGAAATTTAAATCAAGCTCGTTTCTTAACTCAAACTTTGCTTGAGAGATATAATAGAGATGTGGATATTGTTATCGAGTTACAGCTTGATGATAAGATTGCGGTTAATAGGTTAAAGAGTCGCCTTGTGTGTTTAGACTGCAAAAGTGTATACAGTGCATCTTCTCTTAAGAATGATGACGGTCTTGCTTGTATGAAATGTAAAAGTACAAGGCTAGAAAGGAGAATTGATGATTCTAACTTATCTGCAATTAATAGAAGAATAAGCGAATACCGCATCCAAATAAAGAGTTTACGTGAATATTATAAAGACAAATTGTTAACGATCAATGCTAATCTTAATGTTGATCAGGTAAGACAAGAGATAGAAAGCAAAATTTCTTGCAATTTAGTTTGACTCTGGATTGTTATATGGTATAAATTAAGAGTTATTATTAATAAAGTATCGGAGTACCAGTGGCACGTATTGCGGGTGTAAATGTTCCAGTAAAGAAATGTGTTCCTTTTGCATTAACTTATATATATGGTATAGGTATTGCTACTGCAAACACAATTTGTCATGCTTGTGAAATTGATAAGAGCAAACGTGTTTCGGAATTACAAGATAAAGACATAGAAAAGATCAGCAGTTTCATTAGGCAGAATTATTCTATAGAAGGTGAGCTTAGAAAAGAAGTGGCTATGAATATAAAGTTTTTAGTGGAAATGAGATGCTATAGAGGAGTGAGACACAGGAAAGGTTTACCTGTAAGAGGACAAAGGACTCATACCAATGCTAAAACTCGTAAAGGTAGATCTCGTTTACCTATTGCTGGGAAAAAATAAGATTTGTTATTATTGTAAATTTTAATGAAAAAGGTCAGAACAGTTGGTAAAAGTGCAAAAAAGTTTGTTACTGGAGTTCTCCATATTCGTGCAACTTTTAATAATACCTTTATAAATGTAACTGACGTTCAGGGTAACACTCTATACCAAACGTCTGTAGGTGCACATGGTTTTTCAGGTTCAAGGAAATCTACACCTTATGCTGCAGGTAAAGCTTCGGAATCTGCTGCAAAGATTGCAGTAGAAAGGTTTGGTATGAAAGTTGTTTCTGTGATAATCCGTGGCCCTGGTTTTGGGGCTGAAGCTGCAGTTAAGGCACTTCAGGGATGCGGGTTAACAGTAACCTCAATTGCGGATAAGACTGCAATTCCTCATAATGGGTGCAGATTAAGAAAAAAAAGAAGAGTATAGAATATTTGAAAAGGTTATTTTATGTATTATAACGATAGTGTTTCTGTTTTTAGTAACTTAGATAAATTGACTAGACCTAATTCAATGAAGGTAGTGCCAGGTGATTCAAGTGAAAAAGGCGATATAGTACTGGAACCATTGGAGAGTGGTTTTGCTTTAACACTTGGTAACGCATTAAGGCGTGTGATGCTGTCTTCTCTTGTAGGTAGTGCTGTTTATGGAATAAAAATCGAGGGCATAACTCATGAGTTTACTTCAATTCAAGGAGTAAGAGAAGATGTAACTGATATAATATTAAATATCAGTATGTTGAGGTGTAAGTTGAATGGCACTTCCAATAAATGCTTAAGTTTAAGTGCTAAAGGACCTTGTCAGGTATCGGCTGTGATGATAGAGACTGATGATCAGTGTTCTATTGTTAATAAAGACCTACTGATATGTACACTTGGGCAGAATGTAGAGCTCAACATGACTATATATGTGGCTAGTGGGAAAGGCTACCTTCCTGTTGCTAAATATAAGGAAAACGAATTTTTGAAGTTAATGAATGAGCAAGATCTAATTGGGTTCATTCCGGTTAATGCTTTATATAGTCCTGTCAATAGAGTTTCATATAAGGTGGAGAATAGTCGTGTTGGTCAAGTTACTGATAAGGATAAGTTGATATTATCAGTTGAAACTGATGGTACAATTTCTCCAAGTCAAGCTGTTGACTCTGCTGCAAGGATATTACAGGAACAACTTCAGCCTTTTATTAGTTCTGACGTAAGTTATAAAAAATCGCAGGCTTCCTCATCTAATGGTTATAGGGATTTGGGTTACGACCCTATCTTATTGCGCAAAGTAGACGAGATGGAACTGTCTGTTAGGTCACATAATTGCTTGAAAAATGAAAATATCATTTATATAGGCGATCTTGTACAAAGAACAGAAAGTGAAATGTTAAGAACTGCTAATTTTGGTAGAAAGTCCTTAAATGAGATTAAGGCAGTTTTAAATAATTTCGGCTTGTATTTGGGTATTGATGTTCCAAATTGGCCACCTAAAGATATAGATGAATTGGCTAGACAACATACTGATGAAGATTAGGTAATATATGGAACATGGAATAAAAAAGCGCAAGCTGTCTCGTCACACTGAACATAGGTTGTCGATGTTGAAGAACCTATCTATCTCATTAATTAACCATGAGCAGATTATAACTACTCTACCAAAAGCTAAAGAACTTCGTCCATATATGGAAAAATTTATTACAATTGCTAAGTATAAGAATACTTTACACGGTAGAAGACTTTTGCTTTCACGCCTTCATAATAATAGATTAGCAGTTGATAAGTTATTAAACGTTTTAGCTGGTCGTTATCAAGATCGTAAAGGTGGGTATTCTAGGATAATAAAGTTTAACACTCAAAAGGGTGATTGTGCTTCAATGGCAGTGATAGAACTAGTTGACAGGGATATTACAGCAAAAGGTAAGGTTTATAGTAAAAACAAAGAAGAAAATAAAGTAGTTACAAAAAGTTAATTATTATCATAATTTTCTTTCTTATGATAAGTAAGTTACACTATCTTATAGGCTGTTTTGGTGAGTTATTAGTTTTAATTTATTTAAAATTAAAGTGGTATAATGTTATAAAGCACCGATAACGTTGTAGGTTAGGTGAAGTTGACTTAATTGTATCTAAAAAAAAGAATTGATTTTTATAGAAGTTAAAACGAGTTTACTTGGAAAAGAGATACCGATATCTTCTCTTCAATGTCAGTCCATTGTAAATTCCTCTAAATATTTTCTAAGTAAAAACCTTAGTTTTTTAGATTACTCGGTTAGGTATGATTTATGTTTTCTTTCATTAAAAAAAGGACCCGTCTATATAAAAAATGCTTGGATTGAAGAGAAATACTAATGGTAAATTAATAGGAATAACCTCGAATCCTGTATCAGCTAATTTCTTGGCGATTGTTACCACGTTTCCAATAAACAGCGGTTTTGTAATTTACCTGTGTATCCTTGGTCAGCAAAAAACTTACGCAAAGTTGGAGCTTTTTGTTTAGCCTGAGTAAAAAGATTTAGAGTACCATCACGATCTTGAATGCTTGACTATGAACATCAGCTGTTATCTATTGTACTACTGAACTGCTTGATAGGTTTTGTGTTGTATGATGTTCTAAAGCCTAATACGGGGGCTAAAAATAATAAGTTAGCCACGCCTCCAATCCATATATGCCAAACCTATTTGTAATAATTGCTGTACTTGATTCAATCCGTGCGCAGTGGTCAAAAGACTTATCATCTCCAGGTTTTGTAGCTTTTTCACCAGCTGGTATTTTTAATGTTGACACTATGTTTTCAAATTGATTACCAAGAATACCAAAATAACGTAGGCCAGCAAACGCTTGCACTTGTGTTGCAAGTTAATAATTGATACCAAGTTTTGTTTGATAAGCAAAAGCTTACCTAGTTCTTCCTAAAAACCTAACTTTAGTTAATCCACCACCAATGCTAACATATGGAGTAAACGATTCTCCACCAAAATCATAATATACATTAACTAACCTAGCCGAATTATCAAAGCCTTCATTCCTCATTTTGAATGTAGCTCTAAATTTTACACTTGCACCTATATTTTCACATGTGTTCTTTATGTCCACATCGACCTTTCCACTTCTCCATGGTGAGTTACATTCTGTTCCAGTAGAAGTACATTCATTACGACGAAGCTCTACGTATTTTGCCTTGTCTTTATTTGAATAATCTTCGCTATATAAGTTAGTTTGAGAATACAAACTTTCAAACTCAATTTTGACATTCTCCAATATATACCCTACCGCAATACCACCAGCAAGCCCTGGAATGCATTTAGGCTCTACAACCACTTAACAAGAGGCGGCATTGACATCATAATTGCATCTGGATTACCATCCGTCATTAAACCAAATCTTGTACCACGGTCATATAGCAGGTTGAATTCTACGTACCTGCCACGCTTTATTAATTGGGCCTCTCGTTGATTTTTCGTCCAAGGCTTTTGCATATGTTGACGTATTATATGCAAATAGATTTCCAAAAAGGTTTCGCCTACTGCTTTTGTAAATTTGAGATCACTTTCCCAGTTGCCAGAATTCAGATTATCATAGAAAATTCCACCAATTCCACGTGGTTCTTTTCTGTGCTGTAAGAAAAAGTAACTGTCACATTGCTCCTTAAATTTTGGATAATACTCAGTATCAAATTCATCACATGTTGCCTTGATTGATTCATTAATATACTTATAATCTTCCTCATTTCTATATGTTGGGGTAAAGTCCATTCCTCCACCGAACCATTGTTTCGATGTATACATCAGCCTTGTGTTCATATGTGCTGCAGGAATCAGAGGAGATTGCATGTGAGACACTAAAGATATACCACTTGCCCAAAATTCCCCATTACTCTCGCTTGCGCCAGGAATTTCATTTATAATTGAATCTGCGAATTTTCCATGTACTTTTGAAACGTTTACCCCTACTTTTTCAAAAACATTACTGTAAATAATTGTAGATTCGCCACCTCCACCACCTGGACGATCCCATTTTCTTTTTTCAATCTTTGGATCTGTAGATGACTGTTTTTCAATTGACAAAAAAGACTCTAAAATTTTATTTCTTAGTGCACAGAACCATTCAAAAGCTTGCATTTTTTGTTCGTTCATAATGTCTTGTCAAAAGTACCAATATTTGAGAGATTTAAGTAGTAATTGCTTATCAAAGATGTTAATAATTCTATAATAATTAAATAAATATAATAAAACATTTTTATACACACAATGAGTAAAAGATACATAGACAGCAAGAAAGAGAACAGGGTTGACTTCATATTGAGGAATCATGGAATGTCAATTATCGCTATGGCAGTCATTATGTTTTTACCTCCAGTAGTAATATCAACACTCTACTTTTTTGATATATATGACCAGCATACTAATATAGAGATTAACCTACTAGTTAGCACTTTAATGACTCTATTTATAGTATATCATGTAAAACGCTATAAATACCTAATTAATATCGTAGAATTTCAAAATGCAATATTTGCAAATGCACTAAATCATAATACAGAATTTTGCCTTATTTTACACAGAGATGATGGCATTGTTTATGCTGACGCAAGGTTCTACGAAAGATTCAAAGATCACATAGATAATGACGTTACATTAGACAAGATTCTTGAAGTAGGAAATATTTCAGAGAAAGACAAAAAGGCGCTACACCACGCGCTGAAAAATAACTCTTCTGTACAGGTGAGCATTGCCTTAAACAAGGAAGACAAAATATTTAATTTTCTTTTGCTTTTTGAACCAGTACCAGGTAATCCCCAAGTTGTTATAAGTAGTAATAAGGCTCTAAATTTATCATTAGCACCAATAGCAAGACCTCATGGGTATTTTGTGTTAAAAGCGACACAGATGAACAAAGAGCAAGTATACGAAGAATTAATAGAAAAGCATAATATAGGAACTTACATTGCGAATGCTAAAGGGACGATTTTATCTGTAAATCAAAGGTTTTTAGACATATTTGAACTGAAAAAACTTGAAAGAGGCAGCTCAATCAATGATTTTGTATTTCAATCTAAGTATAATAATACAGCAACTGATAATGAAGTTTTGTTTTGTACCGTAAGCGGTATTCCATTTAAGGCTTATATGAGCACTGCTATGTTTTGTGATAAACATCACCATAACTATATATATGGCTTTATTACGCCAGTTGAATCAAACGTTATTGATTATCAATTACACCCATGTTTTACAAACTCATCAATCGCTATTGCACAGTGCGATGTAAACGGTAACTTCATAAAAAAAAATACAGCGCTAATAAAGCTTGCAGGACCAGATAACAATTCGATCTTTACACTGGTATCAGACGACTATCATATGAAAATACGTGAGTATTTTTCTAGTAATAGAATAAATAACGCATCCTTTGATGTGCAGCTCAGCAACAACGATAATATGAAGATATATTTCAATAAGTTTCTTCATAATAGAATGATGTTCATACTCTGCTATTTTGTCGATAACACTGAGCATAAAAATCTGGAGATAAAACTTGAGCATTATCAAAAAATGCAAGCTATAGGACAGCTTGCAGGCGGTATTGCGCATGATTTTAACAATATACTAACCGGAATAATAGGATTTTGTGATTTGCTTTTGCTTCAGCACTCAGCTAGTGATCCATCTTTTGGAAATATAATACAAATACAGCAAAATGCTAAACGTGGATCAAATTTAGTTAAACAGCTGCTTGCTTTCTCAAGAAGGCAGACAATGCAACCAAAAATTATTGATGTAAACAGTGCGATAACTAATCTTTATGAAATGATAAAAAGGTTAATAGGCGAGAATATAAAATTCACTGCTTATTACGGTAGGGATTTAGGTATGGTGAGGGCCGATCAAGGACAGTTAGAGCAAGTTATACTTAACTTAGTAATAAATGCCAGTGCTGCCATGGAAAAGGGCGGAGAACTAACCATACGAACTTTTAATAAAAAGATCAATTCATTAAATTCTACACCTCAGAATATGTTTTCTCCAGACAAAGAAGCGATTGAACATGGAAATTATGTTGTAATTGAAGTAATCGATACAGGATGTGGAATGACGCATGATACAATTCAAAAAGTATTTGACCCATTCTTTTCTACTAAAGATATTACCTCTGGTACAGGTCTCGGTCTTTCTACTGTATATGGTATTATTAAACAAACTGAAGGGTATATCTATGTTGCTAGTGAGATAAATCATGGGACTAAATTTAGCATATTTTTGCCTATGGTTTACATATCAGATGAAAACCATAGAGAGGAAAGCAGCGAAGAAGTAGAGAAACCAGTAGTAAATGAAGTTAAAAGCAATGGTACAATCTTATTGATCGAAGATGAAGATTCAGTAAGAGAATTCACTACTAAAGCATTACAAAGAAAAGGGTTTGATGTAATAGAGGCTAGCACGGGCAACAAGGCGTTGGAAATGATAAGCAAAAAAAGTTTACACATAGATCTAATAATCACTGATGTGATTATGCCAGAAGTTAGTGGCCCAGAGATAGTCAAAGAAGCCTTAATTCACAGACCAGGTATCAATGTCATTTTTATTTCTGGATATGCGGAAGATGCGTTTTTGAAGAATGACACCATTAATGTGGAAGATTTCCACTTCTTATCAAAGCCATTCACACTAAATGAATTGGGAAACAAAGTGCAAAGTGTACTACATAAAGAAAAAACAGTTTAATTTTAGGTAACAAAAAAATTTTCTAATGCAAAAATTTCTAGCATATATACAATAGAATTATTTTGTACGTAAGATAAAAGGCGTGAGCAAGATTATTGCAATAGTAAACCAAAAGGGTGGAGTTGGTAAAACTACAACTAGTATAAACTTATCGACGGCCTTTGCTGCTGTAGGAAAAAGTACTTTATTGGTAGATCTTGACCCTCAAGGAAATGCTAGCACCGGGCTTGGGATTTCTTATCGTAGCAGGGAAGAAAAAACATATATAAAATATTACTAAGCAGCGAAAATAAACTGATAGGATCAGCAATTTTCGACATAAAGGAAATTCCAAATTTGTCGCTAATTTCGTCAGTGGTTGATTTATCAGCTGCAGAAATCGAATTATCACAGCTTGAACGAGGGAATTTGTTCTAAAAAGCGCATTAGAAAAAATACGTGATAATTATGAGTACATAATTATTGATTGCCCTCCATCACTTGGTTTGCTCACCATTAATGCCTTGACCGCTACTGATTCTATTATTGTTCCTCTTCAGTGTGAATTTTTTGCTCTGGAGGGACTGAGTCATCTAGTTAAAACTGTGGAGCTAATAAAAAGGAATAACTTAAACCCTTGCCTGGTAATAGAAGGGATATTGCTCACAATGTATGACAAGCGCAACAAGCTTAGCGAACAGGTTAAAAATGACATTTGTCAGTATTTAAATGACAAAGTGTATAAAACTATTATTCCGCTATATGAGACCATCATTCCGCGTAATGTAAGATTATCGGAAGCACCTTCCTATGGCAAACCTGCTATTGTATACGATCTTAAATGCCCTGGCGCACAAGCGTATATAAGTTTAGCCAAGGAAATTTTGAGGAAGCATGCAAGCAGCTGCCAAGAGAAGAAGCTGGTGAGCGAGGGTATAGTATGAAAGATGATAGGCGCCTAGGTAGAGGTCTTGCTGGTCTTATAGGTGATAATTATGATAATAAAAAAGATCGGCAAGAATATTTATCTATTTCACTACTGCACCCAAGCAAATTCCAGACACGAAAGCACTTTGATGAAGAATCACTAAAAGAACTCGCAAGTTCAATAGAGAAAAATGGTATTATACAGCCCATCGTAGTGCGAAAAGACTCAAATAATGACGGTTATGAAATAATAGCTGGGGAACGTCGTTGGCGAGCAAGCAAGATTGCAAACCTCGATAGTGTGCCAGTCATTGTAAAAGGTTTGAACGACAATTGGTGCTTGGAATTATCCATTATTGAGAACATACAAAGGCAAGATATAAATCCAATAGAAGAAGGTGAAGCATACAAAAAACTGATAGATGAGTTTTCTTATACACATGAAGAACTAGCCTCAACTGTAGGCAAAAGCCGCATTCACATAACCAATATAACTCGGATGTTGTTGCTTCCTGGCAGTGTGAAAAAAATGATCAATGAAAAAAAATTGTCTATGGGCAATGCAAGAGCATTGATTAATGTTGAAAACGCAGAAAGCATTGCAGAGAAGATAATTTCCCAAGGCTTGAACGTTAGACAAACTGAGAAATTGATAAAAGACTTACATCAAAGTAGTGATAAAAAAGAACAAAAATATACTCAAAATCAGGATATAGCAGCAATAGAGGGCGCTATATCTTCTCAGCTTGGCTTAAAGATCAAAATTAATGACAACAATTCGAAGGGTAAAGTTATGATACTGTATAATAACCCAAATGAATTGGATTTAATATTAAAGATTTTGAATAGAAAGCTTGAGAGCTGCCAGTAGAGCGAAAAGATAATTAACTATTGGCATCATCCAAGCAGCTAACGTAGAAACAAAAAAACTACTTGACAACCTTCGCCGGTTCCATCAATATAAGGTTGAAGCTATTATTTATCTTCAGTCTGTGCAGATTAAATGGCAAAAAACTTAGCATATTTGGTGTCTCATGTTTAATTTTTCGCACTATGTGCACTGCATGTCTTTATAAAACTTCTGGTTTTTTATCTATATAAGCTGAAACGCGCTTATAAGTCGTTTAAGACATTAAAAACGCCAATGTTATAAGATAGATAGTGAATAACTAGCTACTCAGGGTTTTTTTTTGCTTTTTTTTCTACCTAGTGAGTTTCTTAGCACTTAAGCTAAGGGTCTGTTGCAGTTTAAAAGTCGCTAAATTGGAGCGTTTAGGATAAAGAAACGCCAACATTTCGACATAAAAGTAAATAACTAGCTACCACAGGGCTTCTTTTGTCTTTTTTTCTCGTTTGGTAAATTTCTTAAATATTTATAGCTGAAGTAACACCCTGGTTGGCTTTGTTGCGTAGCTAGCTATGCAACAAAGTCCATTAGGATCCATGCTTCTTTTTCTCCTGAATTCCAGCGTGTAACGTTGGAACGAAACCAAAGGCTTATTTTCTCTTCAAAGAGCAACATGCCTTAAGATTTACTATCAAAATGGAAAGTAAGACCAGCTTCTAGACCGTGTGTAGCAAATAATCCACTGCCTATCTTTATGTTCTCTGTTATTTTTTCGTCACCACTTTTTGAGTGTGCACTCTTATCCAATACATCCTTTCCACTTTCCTTTTTTACTTGCCCTAACTCTTCTGCTTTTAGCTTATGATCCTTACCAAAGGCACCAAAATGTCTATATCCAACATGCATATTTACACTTTCATTTATGGAATAATCAAGACCATTTTTTAATTGATATGCGGGTCTTATTGACGCCTCTCCAAATATCTTCATCCTTGTTAAACCGACCACAGCTCCAACATAAGGCGAAAAAGAGAAACTGTCATTCTTCAAATGACAGTAGGCATTGGCCATCACAGATGTGTTGTCAATTTGGTCATTATCGACTTCAGCGGTATACACATAAGTTCTCTTGTAACTGCCTGTACCAATATCTTTGAGATACGATACACTCATTTGATTGCCTTCTAATCCGACATTATCGGCTTTTACAGAAGAATGCATCGCTTCTAATTCATCTCTATAGCTGTTGTTACCCAATTCTCCTTCATAACCAAACGCTACACCTTCAGCAAAAGGTGGATTATAGTCTCTTTGTATTCACTTGGTTTTTGACCTTTTGTTTTCCCCACAATATATGTTTCATTTATAGTGAAATTTCTATCTTTTTCAGCTTCCTTCGCTTTTTGCTCTACTTTCAGCGAACCTATGCTGTTAAAAAACTGACCATAGTATCCACCACCGAAGTAGAATCCTTCCGTTTCGCTTGCAAAAGACTGTTGTGACAACAATAAAGCAAATGCTGTAACTGCTAATGTTTTTTTATTACTCATTTTACTACTCCCCTAACTTAAAGTAGATAATTTAATACTAATTAATTAAAAATGGCTTAAAGTGAAAAGCTTAATGATTTGCATAACTTGTTTTCTGAGCCAAAAAAATAGGCAAAATTAACCTTTATCTTCGGCTTTGTTGTCATTTTTTAATTTGTCGTCAATATCTTCATCATCAAATTCATCCTCTTCGTCATCAAACCCGTCATCTTCTTCATCTTCAAACTTGTCGTCAACATATTCATCATCAAGATCTTTCTTTTTAAGCTCATCGTTAATCTCTGATTCATCATATACTGCATTTTCAGTTTGAGCTTCAACAGGATAATCAGCAGCGCTAGGCCCTGCGATAGCATTATTTTCTTCTTTACTAACTTTATCCTCGTTAGTAGCAGAAAAAACTTTATTTGGATCATATGGCTCTTGTGTAGGCACACGGGTTGGCTTGAGTAGCTTTTTTGTGAAGGTGCTATCACTGTAGTATAAAATTTTCTTTGATTTAATTGGATAAGTCGATTCTATTAAAATTATCTGCTCATCACGTGGCAACATAATAATCTCTTGAGGCAGCAGCAACGCTCTCTGTATCTCAGAGATATGCAATGACCTCGAAGCAGGATTCAAATCTAAAAATTTAGGTTTATTCAATGATTCTTGTTGTACAGTTTTGTTCCCTATAAGTTGCGATATTAAATTAGCCGTCTCAATGTTATTAGCTGCAAAAGTTATCCTATATGTTGAGTTTGATAAAAATGAGTTCATCCCTGCTTCTTCGTATATTCCTTTGAGCTGTTCAGTATCTTGAACAATTAAGAACAATCTGACTCTGTAACCACGAAAATATGCAATACCTATTTGAAATTGCTCCATTTTTCCAAGTGTTGGAAACTCGTCCATCAAAAACAATACACCATAAGGCTCATCATCCGACGGCAATTTTCTACACAAAAACTCAGTCGCTTGCTGGTAGAAAACCTGCATTAAAGGCCTTAACCTGTTTAAGTTATCTGGAGTTAAACCAACATAAACTGTAACTTTCTTCTTTTTAAAATCTAAAATATTAAAGTCACTTGTCGCCGTTGCAGTATCAATCAACGGGTTTGCCCACAATTCAAGCGACGAGTTCATAGTTGAGACAACACCTGATCTCTCCTTGTCAGCTTTCTGCAAAAAAGCTGCAATGTTCATATACGCCACAGGGTGTATTATTTTACCCATCGTATCCAAAACAACAGCAAGGTTGTAAACCACGTCATCGCTACGCATAGTGCGCACAACTTCACCAAAAGATTTAACTTTCTCCGGTGCAGCAAGTAGGTATAATACTACTCCAACAAATAAGCTTCTTGCTTCATTTTGCCAAAAGTCTTGTTCAGGCATGATTAAGTTGGCTATTTTCTGTACATCGTCAACCATCTGTCCAGGTTTTTCGCTAATCCACTCCAATGGATTATAACAGTGGCTTACTCCATCTGGCTGTGCTGGATTCCACACATATACTTTCTGCCCCTGTCGTTCTCGCCAACCACTTGTTATTTCATAGTTTTCTAACTTTATGTCATGTACAATTACTGAGTCAGTCCAAAATAATAAATTAGGAATCACAAAGCCAACACCTTTACCAGAGCCTGTAGGAGCAAACAGCAATGCATGTTGAAACCCATCAGCAATAAAGTAGCCTCTTTTATCTTTACCAAGCAATAACCCTTTTTTGCTTCTTAACCCGGCTTTTCTTATGTCTTTTTCTGATGCCCACTTTGAATCTCCGTGTAGTGATTCTTTCTTTTTAAATGGCCGCCACTCAACTATCCTTTCCCTTAAATTCCACAAAATAATCATCAAAACAACGATAGGCAGCGCAGAAGATACAATCAACTTAATTTTGATCTCAAAGCTATACAATTCTGGATGATGCCAACAATATTGTATATGATCAAAAATTGTTGGCCAAAGAGCTTGAGGAAAAGGCGTCAAGCTAGGGTTAATTGCTTTAAAATCCACGCCATCTGGACCATTAACAAATAGGTAAAACAATACACCAGATAAATAGAAGCAAAATTCTAGTACACTGGAAGCTACAACTCCTCCTATCAAAATATTGCGTAGATGATTTCCATTACTCATAAACTACTTTTTCTAATTATGTATAAATTTAAGCATTTCCATCCGATGATCTAGTAAATAATATTTCAGAAATGCTTCTTTTTCCCCCACTGGTTCTTTTTAGTTGAATAACAATATCGATTACATTTCTGATGTATGGTATGATCTGATCTGGGGGAATGCCAAGATTCGCTTGCATTACCATCAGTTTTATTTGCTCAAGGGCCATTGCTGGACTATCCGCATGAAGGGTTGATATTGATCCTGGATGACCAGTGTTTATTGCCCTAAGAAAGCTAAAAGCTTCCGCTCCACGGAGCTCACCAACTATTATTCTATCTGGTCTTAAACGTAAACATGCTTCTATCAAATCCTGAGTGGTCACTTTGGCCCTGCCTTGCCCTCCTTTAGAGGCAATCAAATGCACTCTATTTGGATGATCGTTCAAAACGATTTCCCTCGCATCCTCAACAGTAATAATTCTTTCTTCGGCTGGAATGACACGTAAAGTTGCATTAGTAAAAGTAGTTTTACCGGTAGAAGTTCCACCACTGATTATAATGTTTTTTTTATTTATTACAGCGTATTCTAAAAACTCTCTTATTCTTCTTTGCTTTAATAGTGAATCCAGGTAACGGTCCACTGGATCATCAGTTACCTCTATAACAGTTTCAGAAAAAGCCCCCATCTTTTCATAATCATTCAATGCTAATTGTATGGTAGAAGGTTTACGAATTGACATGACTACTTTATCAGGCTCACATGCTGGTGGAAATACTATCTGTATACGATAACCATTTGGTAATGTAGCTGAAAGCAGCGGTGTTTCTTCGCTCAGTTTTTGTTCTGTGGCTTGAGCAATCAGTCTGCTAAGAGATTTTAAATGGTTAAGGTCAAATATCTCTAATTTTTCACACCTTATTTTACCATGATTTTCAATCCATACTTCCTTTGGCTTATTTATTGATATTTCATTTACGCCTTCCTCTTGAAAGATGCCTTGTAATGGCTCTAAATATGTATCAAGTGCAGCATAGTTCATTTTACTGGTTTAATATTGCCTGTGGAGGAAATACTATATCTTGGTTAACAAATACTTTCAACGCAGTGCCTTGATCGACATAAACAGTTGGTTTTTTATCTGTAGATCTATTGACTATATCTCGCATATCTTTAGAAAAATCACTGATTGATTTGCTAATTGCTTCTTCATAGACAGACTTGTTTTTTCTTAGAAACTGTTGTAGAAGTTGATTTAAGTTTTCTAGGTTTATATTTATCTTACTTTCCTCAATTCCTAGTGCCTTTGCCATTTCCTCTTTCATTATCTTCAGCAAATCTTGCTCATTTTTAGCATTCTTAATTCTGCCAATAGCTCCAAGACCCAATTTCCATTTTTCACTAGGTACCTCCTCTTCTGGTTTAATAACGTCTTTGAGTGAATAAAAATCTATTGTGGTTGCAGTGATAGATTTCACCGCATCAATAATAGTTAGCGCATCAACAAGATTAGAAGCCTTTTGTCCTATAACAGCTGACCCAATCGAAACGCCTGCAAGCAATATTGAAGAAAACAATGCACTTGCTATTTTATTATCAACTATGCCAGCTACTCCTGCTCTACCAAGCTCATCGGTACCAGGTGATGAAATAGCAATATCTATTCCATGAGGAAGAATGATCCTATTCCAGTTCATATTTATGCGAGCTCTTGCAACATTCGAGTCAAATGAATAGCCACCTATCAATCTTGAACCTCTGGGTATTAAAACTGTATCACCAGTCTCTGCATAAACATTACTACTAACCACAGCACGTAGCGTTCCTTGCAGATCAGAATTTATTGCAGTTTCAAGAACAGCATCAATAATTTTACCTTGAGTAATCATAAACCCAAGTTTCCCCACTTTGGTAGCTACACTCGGCTGTACTGAAGTGTTCGATAAAACTGCATCAGCAGCCTTGTCTTCTTTACCACCACCTGAAATTGCTAACATCTGTGCACCACGTCTGTCTCTAGGATAACTACTACCACCTATTTTAGGAAACGAGGTTGGTAAATTGCTGGCAATATTGCTATGATGGAAGTTTTCCTTTGGCAAAACAGGTATATTTGGCATGGGCGTTTCTCTTGGTTTTGCTTCTTCTTTTTTTACCACTTCTTCCTTTTTAGTCTGTTTTACTTCCGGTATAATTTGCGGTGTAGGAAGAGGAGGTAAAGATGGCAGATCAGTTATTATCCTTTCATAAACCATTGTATTATCTGGAACTTGTTCCAATTTTCCTTTCAATTCTTGAACATTTTGCTTCGTTTCTTCCTTTCTAAGGACTTCCACATCCTCTTCATTAGAAGAAGGACTAAAATAGAGATAATATATCCCGCCAACTAGAAGCACTAAAATAACAACCATTAATGCTCTATGGCCTTGATTAGAGCCAACTGTTACTACCTTGCTCTCTATTTCTGACTCATTTTCCGAATTGTTACGCTTTTCTTTACTCATGTTACATGTACCACAGCTAAAGTGACCTATTTATAATTTCAATTTCATTATTCTCATAACGCATGAACAACTTCTTATGCACCCCTTTTATTATAACATAACCATCAAATAACAGTCTTTTACAAGGTAATTTAGTTTTATCTTCTTCTGTAAAAATCTGAGGTATTTTGTTACTGTCCCTAAATTTAAAATAGGTTAAATAGCCATCGTCAAATAGCTCAATTGGTATTATATCAGTGTTAACACCTTCATCGATATATGTATAATTGTACTTCGTATCATTTACCTGTATTACTCCTTCTGGCTTGTCTATAACATATTGCATTTGAGTAGGCGTTGATACTTCATCTAAATCAACATCAAATTCATCTTCCTCTTGAGGGTAATAAAAACGTATTACATAAGATATATCTTTTTCAGCAGAGTAATCGTGACTTATTTTCTCAGTATTAGTATCTGGATATTTATCGTAGTTTGGTCTTGAGATTAAATCAAAAATGTAATTTCTTTTTTTGGTTGTTGTAATAATCATGTTAGTGCGGCTACTAACTTCAAACGGCATAATAAGTAATTTATTGTCATAAGGGCTAATTTTCCAACTTGACGCATCACCAACAGCAATGTTTTTGACTTTTTCTCCCTCTGCAAATTCAATATAAGAATAGTAACCTTGACTAAAAACAACTGTGAATATTTCGTTAGGACTATACACAAAAGTTTTTATTCTGCTATCTACAGAAATAGGCTTATTGTAATTAACTGCTGCACTTAAACTGCTATTTATCAGTAAAGCTAAAGCTAACAATATTCTACACATATTCATCATCTACCCTATAAGAAGTAACCTGAAATCCTAATGGATTAACGTATCTTTGCTGATCATTCATTTCAAGTGATGCGTACTTGTACGACATGATGACTATCTTGTTTTTTCTTACAGAGCTTCCATCTTTTCGTGTAAATTCCACAGTAAACCTCACCTGAAAGGTATCATCATACAATCTCTGAATTGAGCGAATCTTAAACTCACTTTTAACAAAACCTGAATATAAATTGAAAAGATCATCCATGTTCTGTGAGCTTATATAATTTCTAAATTCATTATATACATTGGTTGAAGAAAATAACCTCACCTTTGTGTAATAGTTATAATTGTAGTTATATTGATCAAAAACCTCTCTTGCCTTTATATATTCTGCAATAAAATGATTGTTTAGTACTTTATCTGCGGAATATTGTTTTACTGTAACAGTATCAACCAATTGTACTATTCCAGATTTTTTTTCAATTTCTATAACAAATGGTTCAATAGTGCTACTTGTACTAATTTTAAATATAGCCAATATGCTTACAGAAATTGCTACTAATAATATTAATGTAAATAAAAGTAAAGTATTTCTCTGAGCAACAACTGTGCTATAACGACTCGAACTCCAATTTATATCCTTATCCAACGACTCATTATTTTTCTGTTTGAAAAGCCTTAGCATCTTAATTTTCTAAAAACCTTAACCAATATTAACGAACATAGTAAATCAACAAAGTAGTTACAACAGAAAAGCTAAAAAAACCTTAACTTGTGGCCTAGCTTGCCAAATTTTGTCTCCATATATGAACCATTATACTGATTACGCTCCATAATAAGTGGTAAACACCTTGTAACCTCTATACCACTGTTTTTCAACTCTGATAACTTTCTACCGTTATTTGTAAGTAATTGAACTTTTTTAACGCCTAATTTCTTGAGCATTTCAGCCGCAACGGTAAAATCCCTTTCATCATCTTCAAAACCCAATATTCTATTTGCATCCACAGTATCAAGATTATATTTTCTCTGCATATCATACGCCCTTAACTTATTAGTTAAACCAATGCCCCTACCATCCTGCATAAGGTATAATATAATGCCACAGCTAGAGTCAGCCATTATTTGGATTGCTTGATGTAATTGGCTTCTACAATCGCACGATAAGCTGTCTAATAAGTCGCCTGTATAGCATGAAGAGTGAATCCTCACTAATGTGTCACCATCTTCATTTGGATTACCAATAATAATTGCATAATGTTCCCTCCCGTCACCTTTGGTTCTATAAGATATGATATTTACTTCTTGAGTCTGCTTCAAGAATAATGATGTTTTGCACACTTCATATAAACCCTGGTCTCGTTGAAAATCGTTTATGAATGATGTGTCCAGCGCAATGACGTCATTTTTCTCACACCAGTCTCGCATCTCATTCTTATCTTTAAAAGTCATATCGATTACTAACGCGTATGGCAATAATTCTGAGAATTTAAGCAAAGTAGTAGCACATTTATCTATCATCTTTGAACGCTGCAACTCTTTTGTGCTATCCTCTGTTGAACAGTTTACTAAATAAAGTAGCTCATCAAAGTTGTTTATCGGTAAGCGTTTGCTGCCATTTTCCTCATTTTGGAACGTATACTGCACCTTACTTGAAGTTAAAGTGATACATAGATTGTCTGATATGAGCTTATACTGATCAAATGAATCCCTCTCTAAAGTTTCAGCAGCAGCAAACAATAGATAATTACTTTCATCATATATTACAATTGGTAGACCACGCCGGATTTCACCAATGGCCCTCTCTACTTTATTTTTACTTTGATTTCCTATTAACATTTTACCTACATCAAATAACGACAAGAAGTTTGGTGCGGCCGAGAAGACTTGAACTTCCAAGGCCTTATGAGCCACAGCGACCTCAACGCTGCGTGTCTACCAATTCCACCACGACCGCACTTTATTCTAGTTTTTATATAATTATTTTAAATTACTTAATCATTTTAGGATCCTTCATCCAAAGTGTCAATCTGATACTAGGATAATTTATAAATTGTCTGTATAATTCTGTTATGAATAGATCTCTTGCACTATGGTAAGGAATTTTTAGGAGACACACAGAATACTTGGAAAAGCACAAGCAAGTTTTGACACAAAATCAGAAAGAAGATTATGTAAGAGGTCTAATTTTGTGATTATAAACTTCAATTATTTAAGATGATTGTGTCGCTAATTTTAAGCTCAGGTTTTTATATAAATGAGTATAGCTAATATCTTTATTTTCTTGACCTTATCTCTTATAACCAGCTTTTATTCTGTTCATGCACAGATATTATACACATGGTCTCAAGCTATTCCGGAAAATAAATTAAGCGTACGTGCAATCATAGACAATGATACTTGTCCCATTGTTGATGTCGACGGTGAGGAAATGGAAATGCTAAGTCGCAGCTCAATTAACAATGGTGATCACACCGAAACAGTTTGTGAACTGACAGTAGAAACGAGTGCTGAAAACATTAGTATTGACAATATACAGGTTCACATACTACCAGAAAAGATTAGCAAAATTGCTTTTATTGGTGATACAGGCTGCAGAATAAATGCATTATTTCAACAGGAATGTAATTCGGTAGATAGTTGGCCTTTAAAAAAAAACTTAGATTCTATTGCCTCTCATAAACCTGACCTAATTATCCACGTTGGCGATTATCATTACAGAAAAACAAAATGTAGAAATGAACAAAAGTGCGGTAATATTCATGGGTACAATAAAGAAGCCTGGTACGCTGATTGGTTCGAGCCTGCAAAGGATATTCTATCACAATCTTCTTTTCTCTTTGTCAGGGGAAACCACGAAAGTTGTGACAGGGCTCATGAAGGATGGTTTAGATATCTAGATCCATACCCATTTTCATCTGAGAAATGTGAAAATTTCGTCCCTAGTTGGTCTTTAGACATTGGCCCAATGAGATTTTTTATCTTCGACTCTTCGTCTGGTGAAGATATTTTCACAACTCAAAGTACAATTGATGCTTTTGAAAAGCAATTTAACAAACTAACACAAGATAGTTTTAACAAACCCACGTGGTTTTTAACTCACAAACCGCTTTGGAGATCTCCAAAAAAAGAACTTTTGACATTAAGAAGTTATGGCAATCTCACACAAATTGAAGCTTTTGGGGATAAATTTCCAAGCAATGTCACTACCATATTTTCCGGCCACATTCATATAGCTCAGATCTTATTAATGGCTAATGTTCCAGACCAGATTATAGTCGGAAACGGTGGTGCACTACTACACGCTCAGGATCAGGAACCTACTTATCAAAATGTAGAATTTAGTTACTCAAACGGCAAAAATTACTTAGCACATGAAGTTAGAAACTTTTTTGGCTTTGGTTTTGCAATATTAAACTTAGATGATCACGAATTTACTTTCTATAATCAAGATAATGAGGAAATGTATTCTACAAAGCTAACGAAAGACTTTGAGCTTAAGGTAGATTAAAGTTACGATTTTAGGTAAATAACAAACACTAAACTTCTTGAATCTAAAAGGCAATTATTCTTGGCGTTTTTTGTGTGCTCTTAAATTGCCTTAGCTATAAATATAAGAAATTTACTAAATAGAGAAAAAGGCAAAAAAAGCCCTGACCATTGTCTATTTTCAGTATTGGAATTCTTTAAGGTCCTAAACGCTCCAATTTAGCGACTTTTAAACTGCAAAAGACCCTTAGCTTAAGTGCTAAGAAACTCACTAGGCAGAAAAAAAAGACAAAAGAACCCAGTGGTAGATTGTTCTCACTCTATAATCCTGCAAACCGGCGTACTATACTGTCTTAAACAACTTATAAGCGCGTTTCAGCTTGTATAGGGAAAAACCTAGAAGTCTAGGTAAAATTAATAAAGATATAAGGTGCACATAGTGCAAAAAATTAAACATAAGACGCCAACCTTAATACTCTTGTCGTTTAATCTGCACAGATGAAGATAACTGAATACCTCCAATTCCATGATAATAGAGCTGGCGAAAGTTGTCAAGTAGTTTTTTTTGTTTCTATATGTCTAGCATGCTACTAAAAACTATGCGAGTGGTCTATTGCCGCCCCAGCGCTAAACATAAGGACTGTGTAACCTAACCTCTACTTAAACATTTTCCTTAATTGATTAATTTCATCAGCAAAATTTGAGTCGGTTTTTATAAAATTTTCTATTTGTTTTACTGCATGTATAACAGTAGCATGATCTCTGCCACCAAAGCTTCTTCCAATATCTGGCAGGCTTTTTTGTGTGAATTTCTTAGCAAAATACATAGCTATTTGTCTTGGTCTTACAAGACCGCGAAGCCTTTTATTGGAGTGCATATCTGCAACTTTTATATTAAAAAACTCAGCTATTTTCCTTTGTATTTCTGCTATTGTAATTGACTTATGATTTGACCTAAGAAGATCTGCTAAAGTTTCACTGGCCGACTCTACTGTCATACTCCTCCCAATCAACGAAGTATGGGCAACTTTATTCAATGCTCCTTCCAATTCTCTTATATTAGATTTTATGTTCCTCGCTAAAAACTCCAGAACATCATCTGGAACATACATACTCATTTGTTCCACTTTTGCCTGCAATATACCAAGTCTTAATTCGAAAGTTGTTTCGTTAATATCCGCCACCAACCCCCAACCAAGCCGCGATTTTATTCTTTCCTCTACTCCATCAAGATCGCTAGGGGATCTATCAGCCGATATAACCAATTGTTTATTTTGGTCTATTAGCGCATTAAAGGTGTGAAAAAATTCTTCCTGCGTGCTATCTTTACCACTGATAAATTGCACATCATCTACCATCAATACATCTACTGACCTAAATTGCTCTTTAAACAACATAATATCCTTACTTCGTAGTGCTGTAATATATTGGTACATGAACTTCTCTGCTGATAAATATGCTACTTTTCTTTTCACCGATGGAGCATTGACTATGTGCCAAGCTATAGCGTGCATCAGATGTGTTTTACCAAGCCCCACTCCACCATATAGAAACAGAGGGTTGCTTCCCGGTATTGGATCTATAGACTCTGCCACACGCTTTGCAGCTGTAAATGCTAATTCATTTGGCTTGCCTACCACAAAATTATCAAAGGTAAACCTTGGATCCAGCGGTGAACCAAGACTATGATTACTTTCCTCTCTACTTTTTGATATAGTATTAGGATTTGGATTCTTTTCCTCAATTACTTGAATATCAATAGAACGTATACTTTCATCCTCATTCTGCCATAATGATAGTATTTTTTCCATGTAGTGAACCGTAATCCACTCCTTTATAAATCTTGTTGGCAGAGACAACAAAACTTCTCCATTGCTACTACTGACAAATCTAAGCGAACTTAGCCAGCTGTTATACGTTGCCTCTCCATAAAGATTATAAAGGCAATTTTGGATTTTTTCCCAAGCAATATTGTGATCTGTTACTGTAACAATTTGGTCAAAAAACATAGTAGAAACCTCAGGGTTAATCAAGCTCATATATTACACCAAGAAAAAAGCAATAATTAGAAAAACACAAGATAATCAATAGCTTGCTGCAAAGTGAAAAGCTAATACTACTTAATACACACTAAAAATTATGGTGATTTTTGATGAGTTGTAAAGGGTATAAAATCACTAAAATTGATCATTTTTCTTCCAACAAATGAAACCTCGCTTGCGTTAAGGATTAGCAGCGTGCTAAAAAATTGTAAGTTAAAAACGTGATATAAAAGAGATAAGAGAGAAAGATAACCATACTCACTATAGGAATAGAGTTATCATGGGCGTGTGCGACCGAGAAAAAAATTGGTATTACAACCGTTCTTATCAAGGTACACTAGCCCTATCTCTCGATACGTTTGAATAGTTGTTTGGGACGTATATATGCACCCGTTTACAATCTTAAATTAACAAAACTATCGAGGTTTATTATGGTTACATCTTATCAAAATTTTATTGGCATTGACATCGGAAAATTTAAAAATGTCGTTGCAATTCACAAACAGGAGAATGCTGTCGAATTTGATAATAAT
>NZ_JBFTEN010000035.1:0-4264 GCF_041154185.1 Wolbachia endosymbiont of Tettigetta isshikii
ATTATTATCAAATTCGACAGCATTCTCCTGTTTGTGAATTGCAACGACATTTTTAAATTTTCCGATGTCAATGCCAATAAAATTTTGATAAGATGTAACAACAATAAACCTCGATAGTTTTGTTAATTTAAGATTGTAAACTGGTGCATATATATATTTCCCAAACAACTATTCAAACGTATCGAGAGATAGGGCTAGTGTGCCTTGATAAGAAAGGTTGTAATACCAATTTTTTCTCGGTCGCACACGCACATGATAACTCTATTCCTATAGTGAGTAGGGTTATCTTTCTCTCTTATCTCTTTTATATCACATTTTTAACTTACAATCTTTTTACTCTCCTTAATAACCCTTTCAATAATCCGTGCATTTTCTAAAGCAAATATTCCACAATTCGAACCATCGAGCTGCTGTTCAAATGATAAGTCATGAATTTCAATATCTTTTCCCTCATTATCAGACACAGCTTCATTTAATTGATTATATCGCATTTCAGCTCCGCCACCGTCACGTATTGGGTTTCCCTCAGAATCAACAAAGAAAACGCGACTTTTGTGTGCAACTAACAATGCCCAGTGAATACCACCCTCATCAACAATTGATATTAATATTTTATCTCGATTATCCTTCCACAGATCTATCTGTTCCCGCGCAAGTCGATCACGATCCACAAAGATTACGCCATCATCTACATTCCACTTATAGCAGTGTCTTGCTAATTCGGAGAGTTCATCATTCCATAGCTAATGTATGTAGAAACCTTTGAAGGTGTTATCAATAAAATGCCCTTCTTTACGCCCCTTAGCCGCAATACGTGATTGAAGTGTAATATTGTTATCACAATCTCTATTCAACATAAATACATTAGGAGCTCCGAGCTTATCTAGTTCCTTTGCATCGTTATAGCTAATATCATTATCACTGAGATCAAGTTTCTCAAGCTTTGTAAGTTTCGCAAATAATTCTGCTGCCCCATTATAGCTAACGTAGTAGTTTTGTCTTAAATTAAGGCTAGTAAGGTGAGTTAGTTTAGCCAATTCTCTCGCATCTTCATCACGAGCTTGACAATTCGATAGACAAAGTCCTGTAATGTCTGGTTTACTCTGTAAATTTTTTACTAGTGCTTTTATATCTAGTCGCTTCCCTCTCGCACGAACACAAAAGGGTTTATCTTTTTCGTCTTTGCAATCTCTGCAGTTTGTTTGTTTCCCAATTTCTTTTCCTTATAATCTATATAAACATATTAACCAATATTTCAGCAATTGTCAAATAAATTAAACAACAGAAAGTACCGTACTCTATAACGCTACAAAAATTTCAATTATTTACTTTTACCAAAACCATAAAAAGTACGTACCTTTGTAAGAGCTTGTTTGGCAAAAATAGGGTTGTGAAAATATAAGCTTGAATTTGTGGTAGTAAAGTTAGGCAAACTAGTTCCTATATAAATTTAGTAAAAGTAAGCCAATATAGCCAATCTCAGTGGATATTAAAATTACTATAAACAAAAGTTCGCAAGGAACTAGCTGTAACCTGCTTGCAATCTTAACTTGGTGCGTATTTAGCACTCCCTTTACTTCGGTTAGCTATGAGTATCAACTCATTTTCCTCAATGGTGTCATGTAAAACTGCTAGTTTGGCATTAACTATGAGCCACATGTGAAAAAGTACAGTTATCCATTTTATTACCTGTTTGATTATTTTCAGACTTTCGGAATTCACTTCTAAGCCTTTTAAGTACAGTTGTAAAATCTGACATAGTAAGCTTTATATCATCTTCATTTACTTCTTCAGTTCGGTATATAACATGAAGCTTTACTTCGTTTACCAAATGACTAATATCAGCTCCAGAAAAGCCCTTGGTTTTGTCTGCAAGATATTTAAGATCTAACTCTTCTGTTGGTAAATCCTTTATATAAAATTTTAATATTTCTTTACGTAAACCCTCATCTGGTAAAGGAATATGAATTTTTTTAGAGAAGCGGCCAGCTCTGAGCAATGCGCTATCTAAAGTTTCTATACGGTTAGTTGCAGCAATCACGATTATATCTTTATTGTTTTTGAATCCATCCATCTCGGTCAACAGTTGATTCAAAGTCTGATTTTGGTTTCTGCTTGTAGGATGATTGTCAGAAATGCGCTTTCCGCCAATGGCATCTATTTCATCTATAAAAATTACGCAAGGAGCATTTTGTCTCGCTTGTTTAAAAAGGTCACGTACATGATATACACCTTGGCCTGAATATTTCCCAACTAGCTCAGAACCTGAAATACTTATAAACGATCTATCAGTTTCACCTGCAATTGCACGAGCAAGAAGAGTTTTACCAGTACCAGGAGGGCCATAAAAAACATGGCCTACTGGTGGCTTATACTGCAACTTTCTCATTTTCTCCTGCATTTTTTCTGATATTTGATTGCATATTACTTTTAACCCTTTCTTTAACTCGTCTTTGATTACAATATCGTTAAATGTTATTCTTTCATCTTGGTCAACTATTTTTATTAAGTCTTTTACTTCTTGCTCATACTGATTATCAAACAAATCCTTCCTCTTCTCCTTTATAACGAATCTATTTCTTTGAGTTAATTTTACCGAATTAGCTGATTTTTCTTTGTTTTCTCCCTCAGTATTTGTTATACTTAAGCCTTGCATTTCTTTGGTATCATCTATTTTAGCACTAGGTTCACACACTTTGTATGTAATATACCTAACTATAAATGCGAGTGCGAACACAAGCACAGCCGCACCTATTACATATAATATCTCTGGCGCAACTATAGTGGCCTCAGTTATACCAGGTACTTTCATATCAGTCACAAAAGTTGTTGTTATTACTACTGTAGCACACAGTGTTATCATTAAGTAAAAAGCGATATTACTTCTACTTGTTGCTTTTTCCAGCTTCTTTAAGTACCAAGATCCATTTGGATATTTAGATGTATAAATCTCTACTGAAGTTTTACCATTATGATTCTTTGACCAAGGATCAACATTCTTTCCTATCAAAGTTAGTATTATTTCCTCACTACAACTATCAGCAGCATAGTGCAAAAGATTATTTCCTTCACCATCTATTATATCAGTACCTTTTTCCCTATCTAAGAAAAACTTTACTATACAATCTGCTACCTCGGTACGTTTTTGTAGGAGCTTTCACTAAGAGAGTACTTATATCTCTTTTGTCGATATGTGTTTCTTCTTTTATCAAAAGCTTTACTAGCTCAGTATGAGCGTTTTGAACAGCTAAACGTAAAGGGGTATCGTAACCACAATTAATATTTGCCCCTTTGCTTATTAGAAATTCTGCTATTTACTTATAACCCTCCATAGCAGCTAGCGTAAAGTAGTAAGTTCAGAAGTGGTATAAAAATAAATTCCTTTATCAACATCGATTTCTTCTACTCCTAATAAAGCCTTTACTAAATTTGTAGCACAAATTGCAGTAGCTATGTACAATAAAGTAACTTTTGTGTTCCTTTTATCAGGTTAACCCTCTTTCACGGTAAACAGATGATTTATGTTAAATTGATTCTCTTCCCACTTTTGATATGCAACTTCACTTTTCTTTTTTAGCTCATCTTTTATTTTATCAACTACGTTAAGCCCACTTAAGTCATTTTCCTTACTTACTGAAGCTAACATTTCTGCTAGCGATACCTCATCAGACATAAATCTTTCTAGTTAAATAAACCACAGTTAATTTATAACATATTCTGAAAAAGAAATAAAGATTTTTATTTTTTCTCAATTCAACAGAAACTTACTACAAATTAGCGTTACAAAAAATCCGATTATTTACTCTTTACCAAAAGTGCAAAAAGTACGTATCTTTGTGAGAGCTTATTTGGTAAAAATAAAATTGTGGAAATAGAAGCTTAAAATTGTTGTAAAAAAGTTAGGCAAGCTAGTTCGTATGCATATTTGGTAAAAGTAAGCTAATATAGCTAATTTCAGCGAATAGCAAAGTTACTATAAACAAAAGTTCGCAAGGAACTAGTGGTATACATCGAGTAAATAAATTTATTACCTATCTTTGCCTAAGTGGTGCAAACCACCGGAAGGATGTCATCCAAGTAGCCCCTCTTCTTGTCATTCAAGTGGCTGACACTGGGATCCAGGATGCTACTTTAGTAATAAATATTTAAAAAATTTACCAAATAAAAAAAAAAGACAAAAGAAATCCCGTGGTAGAAGTTGCTCACTCTCTAATCCTGCAAATTGGCGTACTATACTGTCTTAAACGACTTATAAGCGCGTTTC
>NZ_JBFTEN010000036.1:0-4242 GCF_041154185.1 Wolbachia endosymbiont of Tettigetta isshikii
GTTTCTGTTGTATGACATACGCTGCTAAAGATTTGTTATATGGTTATGCAAAAGGTCTATTTACTCTAAGTATATTACATGTATACTTATTACTAAATTAAATTTGAAATGATAAGAAATGAATGAATTTAAATCGATCCGTAATATTGCGATAATTGCGCACGTTGACCACGGCAAAACTACTTTACTCGATAACATGTTAAAACAAAGTGGCACGTTTCGTGAAAATCAAGAAGTTCAAGAACGAGTGATGGATAGTGGCGATCAAGAGCGTGAACGCGGAATTACAATACTTGCAAAATGTACGTCAATAATGTGGGGCGATGAAAAAATCAACATTATCGATACACCGGGGCACGCGGACTTTGGTGGAGAAGTAGAAAGGGTGCTATGCATGGCAGATGGTGTGTTGCTGCTGGTTGACGCTGCAGAAGGTCCCATGCCACAGACTAAGTTTGTGTTATCAAAAGCACTAAAAGCAGATTTGGAACCGATTGTGATAATCAATAAGGTTGATCGTCCAGACAGCAGAATTGATGAAGTGTTGAACGAAATATATGAATTGTTTTTTAACATTGATGCAACTAACGAACAGCTTGATTTTCCAGTGTTGTACGCTTCTGGTAGAAATGGCTGGTGTGTTAAAGAACTCTCTGACGAAAGAAAAGATTTAAGCCCATTATTTTCAACGGTTATAGATTATATAAAACCATCTATTTACAACCAAAGTGTACCTTTCGCTATGCTGGTTACTTTACTTGAGTCTGATAAGTTTCTTGGCAGGATATTGACAGGAAAAGTTTACCAAGGAATCGCAAAAATCAATTCAGACCTCAAGGTACTCGATCTTGATGGTAAGGTAGTTGAGCGAGGAAGGCTGACTAAGTTACTCTCATTTTCTGGCTTAAAACGTATTCCAGTAGAGCAAGCCGTAGCAGGAGATATAATAGCAATTGCAGGACTTGAGAAAGCTTCAGTTTCAGACACTATAGCAGCACCAGAGGTTACAACTGCAATAAGCTCGACTCCGGTCGATCCGACAACAATGGCAATTACTATAAGCGTTAATGATTCACCTTTCGCTGGGCAAGAGGGAACAAAGCTTACTTCCACTGTCATAAAGGATCGTTTGTATGCAGAAGCTGAGACAAATGTTGCGATCACTGTGACTCCGACACCCAGTGGCGAGGCATTTGAAGTGGGTGGACGTGGTGAGCTACAGCTTGGAGTTCTAATTGAAAATATGAGAAGAGAAGGTTTTGAGCTTTCTGTTTCGCGTCCTCGTGTATTATTAAAAGAAGAAGACGGTAAAAAGCTTGAACCTATAGAAGAAGTGGTAATCGATGTAGATGATGAGTATAGTGGAATCATCATGGAGAAACTCAGCTTCCGAAAAGGTGAAGTGACTGATATGAGACCTTCTGGCAATGGTAGAACAAGGTTAACATTTTTAGTGCCATCAAGGGGGTTAATCGGTTATCAAGGGGAGTTTTTAACCGATTCTCGCGGTACTGGTATCATCAACCGTTTATTTCACAGTTATGCTCCTCATAAAGGTCCAATTTCTGGAAGACGCAATGGAGTATTAATTTCCACTGATAAAGGTGAGGCTGTGGCGTATGCAATTTTTAATTTGCAAGACAGGGGGATTATATTTATCAAGCCACAAGACAAAGTATATTGTGGTATGATTGTTGGTCAGCACAGCCGCAACAATGATTTGGAGATAAATGTACTTAAAGGCAAGCAGCTGACAAATATAAGAGCTGCAGGTAGTGATGAAGCTATAAAACTTACTCCACCAAAAATAATAACTTTGGAAGAGATGATAGCATATATAGATGATGATGAATTGGTGGAAGTAACCCCAAAGTCTATACGTTTACGCAAGAAATTTCTTGATCCAAATGAGCGTAAACGTGCAGGAAGGGCGAAGAATAAGGAGTAGAAGTTACAGATGGAGGTTTTACTGACAGGCTTGTCTGCGTTTTAGAAAAGCGTCTGATGATCAACGAAAAAATTGTAAGAGAGGGCTTAAAAAAAGTCATAGAGCAAAAAAGTGGTAAAAATGTAATCGATCTTGGCATAATATCCTCAATTGTTATTAAGGGCAGAGATGTTGGTTTTGCGCTTGAGATTTCTGGTAACACACAAGCAAATGAAGGATTGAGAAGAAATTGTGAAAAAGCTGTTAAAGCTATACCAGGAGTAGGAAAGGTGACCGTGGTTGCTACTGGTCAGAAGCAAGCTGAACAACAAAGAGCTAAACTACATATCAAGGGAGTGAAGAATATAATTGTTGTTGCCTCTGGTAAAGGAGGTGTAGGTAAATCTACAGTTGCACTAAATCTCGCATTTTCATTGGCAAAATTAAAGCGCAAAGTTGCACTAGTTGATGCAGATATATATGGTCCTTCGATTCCCAAAATGCTTGGTGCTGAGGAATTAAAGCCAAAGATACATGATGGCAAGGCAATTCCTATAGAAAAGTATGGGTTGCATACTATTTCAATCGGCTATTTTATCGATAAAGATCGTGCAGCAATATGGCGTGGACCTATGATCACGAAAGCACTTTACAATTTGTTAATGGGAACGAGATGGTCCGATATAGAGTATTTGATAGTTGATACGCCACCTGGAACCGGCGATGTGCATTTAAGTCTGATGGAGAATTTTAACTTAACCGGGGCGATAATAGTCTCAACTCCACAGAAACTTGCTTTAATCGAAGCTTGTAAAATTTACGATATGTTTACAAAGCTTAGCGTGCCGATTATTGGCATCGTGGAAAATATGAGCTATTTTACTCAAGACAACTCAAAAATATATATATTTGGAAAAGATGGCGCAAAAAAAATGTCCGAAGAATTAGGAATCAAACTCTTAGGCAAAGTTCCTTTAAATCCACAAATATGCCATGCTTCTGATTGTGGAAATCCTTTAATGCTAAGTGAAGATTTAGCAGGGATTTATGAAGACATTGCTAAGGATGTTGAGTCTTTTTTAAATAGTCTGTAAAGACTATATTAAACTATTTTTAAAACAGATAAAATGTAATTTCATGGTTAGCATGAATAGAATGAATTATGATGTAATCATTTCAGGAGGCGGGTTGCTTGGTCTTATTACTGCTATTGGCCTAAGTAATGGCTCTGTATCTGTAGCTGTGATTGAGAAAAATAGCCTACCGCGCGTAATTGATGACAATCGAGCATTTGCTATTTCTCAGGGGTCAAAAAAAATACTGGAAAAATTAGGGATTTGGCAGTTCATAGAGAGCAAAGCTGAACCGATACTTGATATATCCATACTAGATGGAAATAGTCCGGTTACTGTGCATTATGATCATAAAATGGTCGGTGAAGAGCCAATGGGCTATGTTATCAATAACGCTACCATATGGAGTGCAATCAACAATAATTTTTTGAATAAACTGAATATATACTCTCCGCATTCTTATAAAACAATCGCTTTTGATGCGGGATTTGTGGAAGTTACTCTTGACAATAATCGGCAATTAATATCATCGCTACTTATCTGCGCTGAAGGTAAAAACTCCAAACTACCGGAGTTATTTTCTATACCAGTAATAAAATTTGATTATAAGCAAAGTAGCATAGTATTTAATGTAGAACATGAACTGCACCATCAAAACTTAGCTGTGGAGCGATTTTTTCCCGGTGGTCCATTTGCGATTCTGCCGATGAAGGGTGGTCATACTTCTTCGATAGTTTGGACAGAAAAATCTGAAATTTCAAAAATGCTGATGAGCTTATCTGAAGAGGAGTTTATCGCAGAACTCAAAAAAAGATTTGGATCTTACTTGAAAGAAATAAAATTAGAGGGTGAAAGAAAACTTTATCCTTTAAGCTTTGCTTTTGCAAAAAAGCTGCATAAAGGCAGAGTTTTTCTTATTGGCGATGCAGCGCATTCGATTCATCCAGTTGCAGGACAGGGGCTTAATCTTGGAATTAGAGACGTAGAAAGTGCTATAAGACACATAACTACTGCAAAAGCGTCCGGCATTGACGTTGGCAGTAGTTATCTGCTGAAGAGAATTTCACGTGATAGATGCTTTGATAATTTTACCATGGCGCTTACAACTGATGGGTTAAATAGGATATTTTCCAACAGAATATCCTGCACTAAAGTACTGAGAAATCTTGGTTTAATGGTAGTTGAAAATTCAAGCTTCCTCAAAAAACAGTTCATACGTCATGCTATGGGATTATAGAAACA
>NZ_JBFTEN010000014.1:0-31124 GCF_041154185.1 Wolbachia endosymbiont of Tettigetta isshikii
GGGTGCACAGTAGTTATTCCTCCGAGACGAAACCGAAAAGTGCGGAGACATTACGATGAGCATATTTATAAAGAACGTCATTTAATAGAGTGCTTCTTCAGCAAAATTAAGAACTTTAGGCGTATTTTTTCCAGATTTAATAAAACGGCTCAGGTTTTTATGGCTTCTCTAAAATTTTGTCCACAGGGCCTAGGACAGCACACCAGCGCCACGTTTCTTACTTTTTCACATCCAGCCTCAATAATTAGCGACACCATGAATCCTGCGAGTAACTAGTTTGCGATCTGCTATTATCACTATCGTCAGAGTTGTTAGAGCATAAAAAGTTCAGTAACCTGTCATGTGGTATTGACTGCACTTCACTTAACTTGCTGTTTAGGTCTGACTGATCACTATCGCTACCAGAGCTTGACAGGCTCGATGAGCTCTCTTCCACTTCTCTATTACGCATTTTTTCTAATGAGATAAGGATATATCCTTCTACTCCTTTTTCTCCAATACTGTTATTATTTAAATCAAGTAAAGTAAGATGTATAAGCTTAGCTAATTCTCTCGCACCTTCATTATCAATGCTTGATATTTTTAAAGTAAGTTTTGTAATGTATGTGTTATTTCGTAAAAAGACTACTAGCTCTTTTACATTAACTCTAGTCCATGATATTTCTAAAGCGTTACCTTTTACATATTAACTAAAATCCACTTTACCCTCCCATTAACACATTATGTTTATGTTTTAGTTGGCATTTCGGTAATTGTCAACCACTTCATATGATGCTAGAAAGCATATAAGGTTTATATGTATAAAGACACACCTCTTTGTCTAAGCAGCTTTTTCTGTCGAGCCGAAGAATTTCTCGAGATGTTCCAACAATGACGGTATTCAGGTTTCCCTGAAGTTTATCAATTTTCGATGGTCTGGTTAGGTCCAATTCAATTACATCGGCTTATTTAAGCTGCATTAACACGTTTTGGCCTCTTGTAGATGAGTAATTCTCTAGGGATTATCCTATTGAATTCTATGATGTTATTTTTTGTATCATTGTACTCATTATCATGATGAGGGTAACGGCGGAATTTGTCAAGTAGTTTTTTTTGTTTTTAGATATCCATTGAAACTTTAAAGTTATTTAATGTTGACGCTGTGCACTTAAATGCTAAAATAAAATGAGAAGTTTTTAGGAGTTTATATGGCAGCAGGTGGAAAAGCGAAAACAGCTAGTAAAAATAACCCTACTCAGCGTCAGAAAGCTAAGCAAAAAATGTATAAAGATAAACTGGTAAAACCAGTTAGATATATAGATCGCGACTCACGTATGAATTATGTGTCCGCTGAATATGGGGATGGTAGTCTCGTTCAAGACAAAAGTGGTAATCCTATAAAGTGGGAAGCTGTGTAGTGGGTTTAAATTTGTGGTTAAGATTACCATTAACTCTAAGGAATGTGAAGTAGAAGCTGGGCTTACTATAATCCAAGCCTGTGAAGCCGTGGGCATTGAAATTCCACGCTTTTGTTATCATGAGCGCTTAGCAATCGCCGGTAACTGTAGAATGTGTTTGGTTGAAGTGGAAGGCGGGCCTCCGAAACCAGTAGCCTCTTGCGCAGTACCAGTTGCAGAGGGTATGATTATTCACACTAATACCCCAAAAGTCAAAAAGGCACGTGAAGGAGTACTCGAGTTTTTGCTAATTAACCATCCGCTTGATTGCCCAATTTGTGATCAAGGTGGTGAGTGTGATTTGCAAGATATAACAATGGCCTATGGCAAGGGAACTAGCAGACTTGATGAACATAAAAGGGCTGTACCAAAAAAGCATTTTGGGCCACTTATTGAAACTGCAATGAATAGATGTATCCATTGCACTCGGTGCGTTAGGTTCTTGTCTGATGTTGCAGGTACAAACGAACTTGGAGGAATTGGTAGAGGAGAAAATGTAGAAATCAGCACTTACATAAAAAGGCATATTAGCTCTGAATTATCTGGAAATATCATAGACCTCTGCCCTGTAGGAGCTTTGACTTCAAAACCTTACTCGTTTAAGGCACGTCCATGGGAACTATCACATTGCGAAACTATAGATGTGCTCGATGCTGTGGGAAGTGCGATCAGAGTCGATTACCGCGGTCCGGAAGTTATGCGAATATTGCCAAGACTCAATGAAGAAGTGAATGAGGAATGGATATCAGATAAAACTCGTTTTGCTTATGATGGACTAAAAGTGCAACGTCTTGACCAACCTTATATAAAGAAAGATGGTAAATTAATTCCGGTTGATTGGAATGAAGCACTAACTGTTGCTGCAAAAAGACTAAGAAGTACAAGGCCAAACAAAATAGCTGCAATTGCGGGTGATCTAGCAGATTGTGAGTCTATGCTTCTACTAAAAGAAATGATGCATAAGCTTGGCTCAGCAAATATAGATTGTATGCAGGATGGAGCAAGGCTTATACAAAATAATCGTGGATCATATGTGTTCAACACCACTGCTCAGGGTATAGAGAATGCAGATTTATGCCTTCTTATAAACACAAATCCTAAAGTAGAGGCGCCAATTATTAATGCACGTATAAGAAAAAGATATTTACAAGGCAACTTTCCTATTGCAAGCATTGATCCTGGCATTGAGTATTTATATCATGTCGAAAAGCTAGGCGATAATCCTGGCATTTTAAATGAAATAGCGAAAGGGAATCACAAATTTTGCAAGCTGCTAAGCGCTGCTAAAAATCCTATGCTCATTATCGGTCAAGATGCATTAACAAGAGATGATTCTGAATCAATTTTAGCTTTAGCTGGCACAATTGCGGAAAATTTTAACATGGTGAGAGACGACTGGAATGGTTTTAATGTGCTGCATAAAGCCGCAGCACGAGTTGGTGGATTAGATATTGGATTTGTTCCCAAAAAAGGTGGAAAAGACACTAGCCAAATACTAAAGCAAGCAGAAAGTGGCGATATAGAAGCTGTTTATCTTCTCGGTGCAGATGAAATTGACACATCAAAGTTAGAAGATACATTTGTAATTTATCAAGGTCATCATGGCGATAGAGGAGCACACATAGCAGATGTTATTCTACCTGGAGCTACATATATAGAGAAATATGCAACTTATGTGAATACTGAAGGGCGAGTGCAGAGAACAAATTTAGCTGTATTGCCCCCTGGTGAAGCAAAAGAAGACTGGTTGATTATTAAAAATTTGTCACAATATCTGGGCCTCTCCTTCCCATATGATAGTTTATTTGACGTGAAAAAAAAATTAGATACTATAGGTCCACAGTTTAGAAACGCTGACCAGGTGGTAAAAAACAAATGGGCACCAATTACCTGCGACGAGATAAAACTAAGTAGCGCGCCTTTCGCCCTAAAAGAATGTAATTTTTATATGACAGATTCCATAAGCCGCGCTTCAAAAATAATGGCAGATTGTACTAAGGCTTTCTATGAACACGCTAGTTAACATTTTATTTGTTTTGGTACCGTTACTGCTCTCAGTAGCATACTTGGTGTACTTCGAGCGCAAATTTATTGGTGCAATTCAACTAAGACATGGTCCAAGCGTCGTTGGACCTTTTGGGCTATTACAGCCATTTGCAGATGCAATTAAACTACTGATTAAAGAGCCGATAATACCATTTAGGGCAAGTACCATATTATTTATCATCGCTCCTATGCTCACCTTTATTTTAGCATTAATCGCCTGGGCGGTGATACCATTTGGCGCTGAAGTAATTATAGAAAACGGGCAGCAGATAGTAATTCCTAAGGTGGTAGCAAATACTAATATTGGAATACTTTATGTGCTAGCTGTATCCTCTTTAGAGGTATATGGTATTATTATTGCAGGTTGGTCAAGTAATTCTAATTATGCGTTTTTGGGTAGCATAAGGTCAGCTGCTCAAATGATCTCGTACGAAGTTTCGATAGGTCTAATAGTTGCCACAGTCGTTGTTACAACTGGCACGCTAAATCTCGGAGAAATGGTAGTAACAAAGCACAATATGCCATTTTGGGTTGATCTGCTACTCATACCTATGGCAATAGTGTTCTTTATCTCTCTTCTTGCGGAAACCAACCGTCATCCGTTTGACTTACCAGAAGCTGAAGCAGAGCTCGTCTCTGGGTATAATGTTGAATATTCATCAATGCCTTTTGCCCTCTTTTTCTTGGGAGAATATGCAAACATGATCTTAGCAAGCGCTATGATGACAATATTTTTCTTAGGAGGATGGTATCCTCCTCTAGAGCTTAGTTTTTTGTATAAAATTCCAGGTTTAATTTGGTTTGTCTTGAAAATAGCTTTATTGTTGTTCATATTTATTTGGATTAGGGCAACAATACCTCGATATCGATATGATCAGCTAATGCGTCTTGGTTGGAAAGTGTTTCTACCAATATCAGTGCTTTGGCTAATACTCATCTCAGGAGTGTTACTTTTTACTGGGAATTTACCAGGTTTAGAGTTGTAAATATGCATATGCTGATCACAATATGAAAATTTCTTTGATAAATTTTGCACTAAGGTTTCAAGACTTTTGTACTATGGCTTTTTCTAATACCAATCCTCGCTACACAAGGAACGAGCGGACAACAGTGAAAAAGCTACCCAATAGAAACAAAAAAACTACTTGACAACCTTCGCCGTTATCCTTACAATGAGACTGAGGCTATTATTTATCTTCAATCTGTGCAGATTGAATGACAAAAAAACTTAGCATATTTGGCGTCTCATATTTAATTTTTCGCACTATGTGCACTGCATGTCTTTTTAAAACTTCTGATTTTTACCTATACAAGCTGAAACGCGCTTATAAGTCGTTTAAGACATCAAAAACGCCAATGTTATAAGATAGATAGTGAATAACTAGCTACTCGGGGTTTTTTTGCTTTTTTTCTGCTTAGTAAATTTCTTAATGTTTATAGCTTGTTGCAATTTATGAACGAACATTTGTTTTTACAACAAGTGGTGTCATTCAATTAGCTTTACACCTTGAGCAGCATAGTCCAGGTACCTGTTTCACCAACTATTCCTTACGCACTTCATTGACGTACAAAAAAACACCACCTTCCGCATAAGCAATCAGTATGTCTCTTACAGATTCACTCAAACTTAATTAGTGGGAGTATTATTGATGTGAAAAGGGTTTTACTAGAAGTTTAAGCGGTATGGTGCATGAGGAAGACATAAACCAATTAGTAGAAAGTGGATTTGATATTAATTCAAAAGATGCAAATGGAATCATTCTTTTGCATAAATTTACAAAAGAAGGCGATGCAACTAGAGTAAGATCATTGCTAGAGCATGCGGCAGATTTTAATGTTGTAGACAGCGAAAATAGAAATCCACTGCATTATGCTGTTATGCATGGACACAAGAAAATTGCTTAACTTCTTGTTAACCAGCTGACAATTAATTCCAAAGATAAAAATGGATTTACTCAGCTGTATCTTGCTGCGCTACAAGATGATACGGAATTAATAGGTTTTTTGATCGCGAAATGTGCAAAAATTAATGGAAGAGATGCTAAAGAAGGCCACACTCCTCTTCACATAGCTTCACTATACGGTTCCAAAAAAAGCGTCCAAACTTTAGTTGATAGTGGAGCCAATCTTAAATGCAAAGATAATAATTTACACACTCCTTTATTTCTGTCCATTTATCAATGCACTGAACATTATGAGAGTAGAGTGGAAATTATAGAATATCTGATAAAAAAAGGAGCGAATATAGAAGCAAAAGACGCGGAGAATAATACTACGCTTTTCCTAGCAGCATATAACAATAAAATACAAATAGTGAAGCTTATTGTAAAAAAACACCAAGCAAAAGCTAACTTTAAAGAATTTATCTGCACAAAAAACAACCATGGTTTTGATACATTGGATTGCACTGTTGAGCATAACAATAGGAAAATGGTAACATTTCTTGTTTCAAAGGTGATAGATGCAAATGACCAAGATTTCAATGGTAATGCCATGTTACATAAAGCTAGCTATAATGTTGACACTAAAGCAGTTAGGCTATTATTGGAGCTTAAAGTAAATGTGAATGCTGTTACTAAATGTAATAGAACTCCTCTGCTACTAGCAGTTAAAAAAGGTCATACAAAGATTGTAAAAATGTTACTAGAAGTCAAAGCCAATATGAATATCTGTGAGCAACAGAGTTATACACCTCTGCATCTTGTTGTTCAAAGGGACTATTTTGATATAGCCCAGCTGTTAATAGAGAAAGGAGCAGACCTTAGCATTAAGTGCAAAGACGGTTACACTGCAATAGACATGTTTATCAACAAAGCTAATGACAGAGCAGACATCAATGAAAACTACAAGAAATTTTGTAGGTTTTTAATACTTTACCTGAAAGAGCTACACAGTAAATACAAAGCTTCTTGCATATTTTCAACCCTGGCTTTAAGCTTAACAATTCTAGGATTACCATTTATTTTTAAGCCTATAATCAAATATAGAGAAAGAAATAGAATTTATAAAAAAACTAAGGCCATGCTGGAAAACTTACTTTATATTTAAGTGTAGCTTTGCCATCAATCCTGATTTTTAAATTGTGCTAGCGTGCTGCGGCCACTTAGGGAGTCAAGGTTTTTAACCTGGCTGGCTAATATAAAAGAGTTGTTTTTCAGGTGCCTATCCATGAGTTTTGCAAGTCTCTTTGGATTACTCAAATAACTCCACTCTGCTTGTAAAACTTTTATGTCACTTTGCACTAAACTAATTTCTGGTTTTATTTTTTAGTTCTTCATTTAATGACTGAACATATAGTTTTACTTCAAATAGTCTTGTAATACTGAAAAAACATAACTATTGAGATAATACAGAAAGTTCTCATGATAACCTCTGTATAGCTCTTAGTTTTGCTGAGCGCGCACGTGGATTCGCATTTATTTCTTCCGCACTCGCTTTGATCACTTTTTTATTCAGAAGAGAGAAGGCCTTACAATCGTTAGATCTTTGCTCACATAGATTTTTAAAAAAAGTTTTGACTATACGATCTTCCAAAGAATGAAAGGTGACGACAATTAGTTTGCCATTCTTATTTAAAATTTCAGATGCAGCTTTAATTCCCTTTTCAAGTTCTCCAAGCTCATCGTTTACCCATATTCTAATTGCCTGAAATGTCCTAGTTGCAGGATCAATTTTGCTTTTTCCACGAAATACCACTGAACGTACAATATCCACGAGTTCAAATGTAGTTTTGATAGGTCTTTTCTTCCGCGTGTTTACTATCGCCCTCGCGATTTTGCGGGAATAACGTTCTCCTCCGTAGTTGTATATAGTATTGGCAATTTCTTCTTCGCGCAGAGCGTTAACGAACGTTGAAGCGTTGATTTGGGAAGAGCCGTCCATACGCATATCAAGCGGATCATCATGTAAAAATGAGAATCCTCTATTTCCTTCATCAAGCTGCATAGACGACACTCCAACATCAAATATAACTCCATCCACACCTTCAGTAATTCTGTCTGGTGTCATTCGATCGCATTTTTTTTTTCGAATTCCAGTGTCAGCTATTTGGATTCTGCTCAGTATGCTTTTAATATTACTAAACTTCTCAATAAATAACTTTATTCTATTAGGATATCTAACGCTCAAATCATCATAAAATTTAACAACCGTTTCATCTCTATCAATTGCACACACTTTGCAGTCAGCTGATTCCAATATTGCTTTGCTATATCCTCCAGCTCCAAACGTAGCATCCACATACACACCACCATTTTGTGGTGAAAGTTGTAGTAGCATCTCTTTTAATAAAACTGGAATATGTGTCATAGTGTTCTATCAAAAGGTTTTGTGTATACAGATAAAAATAGTTTCCTCACTAAAACATGGTGAAATATATGATATAAAAATACTCGATATAGTCAATGATATAAAAATATTAAGATTTAATGAGATATCATTATTAATATAATATTCACATAATGCTCACATTTTCTTATTATATTTGAAAAAACAAGGAATATCACTATTATGTCAAGTAAACTGCAGAAGATTTTATGCAACAAATAACAAAAGTAATATTTTCAAGTTTAATTTCTAACACCTTATTGTGGTATGACCATATGCTTTTTGGTCACCTGATCAGCATAATCGGCGGTGTGTTTTTTCCATCAGATGATCAATTGGTTAGCATACTGAAGGCTTTTGGAGTGTTTGCAGTGGGTTTCCTGATGAGACCAATCGGTGCTGCCATATTTGGCCATATTGGTGATAAATATGGAAGAAGGATTGCTCTACTGCTCTCCATTGTATTAATGACTCTGTCAACTGTACTTATTGCCTTTGTTCCTGGGTATCAAAACATTGGAATACTCGCATCAATATTGGTGATATGTTTAAGATTATTGCAAGGTATATCCCTTGGAGGAGAAGCAGGAAATGCCACGTTTTTAATAGAGCATGCTCCTAAGGACAAGAAAGGATTCTTTGGCAGCATCGAGGTACTCAGTGCAATTCTTGGTTCAATATTAAGCCTTATAGCAGTACTCATATGCAAAAAAGTATCCGATTTTGAATCTTGGGGATGGAGATTACCTTTTGTTTTCAGTTTAATGATGGGGTTAATCAGTATATATACAAGATATATACTTGATGAGAGCCCAGAGTACAAAAAGCAGAAAAATCCACCTAAATTACCATTAAAAGAGTTGTTAAACAGCTATAAAAAACCTTTTCTGATATCGGTAGGGGTCGACATAGTCGAAAATTCATCTCTTTATATATATTTAGTATTTTTCAATGTGCTTACATCAAAAATAAATACTCATTTTAACCACATGGTGGAAATACTGAGTAAAATTGCGCTTGGAGGATTGACTATATTGTTTGCAATACTTTCTGACAAGATAGGAAGAGAAAAAGTCATGAAATTTGCATTTATGACTTTCATAGTAGTAAGTTATCCAGTTTTTTTTATGATACTAAGTGGTGATAACTTGCTAACCATAGCGGCACACGTTCTTTTTATAATCCCAATAGCTGCATCAATTGGTCCTGTTAGTGCACTTATGTGCGAATTGTTTCCAACAAAGGTGCGGTATAGCGGATTTAGTTTATCAAGAAATATAGCTGCTGGATTTTTTGGCGGTCTTGCACCATTTATATGCACAACAATCATTAAGATTACAGGACAAGAAACTTCAGCAAGCTTTTACATGATTTTCTGCGCGTTGATTGGACTAGTTGCCATATCGCAGATTAAGGATTAGATGATACATACACCATTGCTATATGCAACGGTGTATGTATAGGTATTTGTCAATGTGTTGTTGATAATTCTTGGCTACTGCTTTGCAGATGCTGGGTGTTAGTATCGTTCATAGAAGAAAGAGGAGGTGAAGCAGCCTTGTTTTTTTTTGCATGAAGCTTTCGGCAGCTTCGATAACCTTACTTATACGTGGTTCTTTCTTTAGTTCTTCACAGTGTTTTGAAAAAATTTCACAACTTTTATCATCCATATGCACCATTATTTTACCAAAGCCTGAAGGATTTTCAGACAACAAAATCATCTCAATTTTTTCACTATCACCTACTTCAAAAGCCATCTGAAGTACGCCCTTCATATCGCAATATTGTCCATTCTTTGTTCAGATTACACCATTTCCAATCTTTAATGCTCCATCTAAATTTTCGAATTCTGGATTACTCAAAAATTTTGCAAGAGTTATAACACTCTCCTCTGGACACTCTACACAAAAAATCCATTATCCCTTTCCACTGCAACATCTTCTTTCTTACCTTTTTCAATACTATTGCATACAATTTATTTTAGACGTGACAAGTAATCTTCATGTTCTTTCGTTATATCTTCTGGCAATAATTTCAACATTTCTTTGCTTACATAACTACCTTTTGAAACGAGGTCATATATTTCTGACCAAACAGGGTCTAGTTTACGTTTGTTATCTCCCTTGATGTTATCGTATTTGTTTGTGAGATGGTTAAGCCTATATATCAAACTATCCATTATTGCTGACTCTCTTCCGGGATTAAGTGGCACGCTAAGTATGACATTCTTCTTTTTGCCCTTCTTACAGATTCTAGCCATTCACTTGCTACATTTGCTACAGCCTCACCTATAGGCAATTCTTCTGCATCATTATATGAATTATGAGCCTGAGATATTTCATGCGATATAGCTGAGATATCTTGCTTCATACGTTCATCGATACATTTCTGCATTAACGTGTTTGATTACAAATTCCCAGTTTCTTTTGGATGTTCTATTTTATGTTGTTTTAATTTTTCTGAATCTGCTACTTTGATGCACTCTAAAATTGGCATAACCACCACATATATTTTACATAATGAAATCAAGATAAAATATCTTGATTTTAGGATATTGACGTAATCTATAAAGTCAATAGTTAAATTGAAAAATTTTGATTATAATTTACTTCTGTAGAACATGCGCTTAAACTATGCTAAAAACCGCTATAGTAGGCTTGCCAAATGCTGGCAAATCAACCCTATTTAATAGGCTAGTGGGAAGAAAAGCGGCAGTGGTTAGTAACATCCCAGGGGTAACGAGGGATAGACGTGAGGGAATTGGAAGAATTAGCAATTTAGAATTTAAAATTATTGATACAGGAGGGTGGAACGACCAAACCAATTTTTCACCGCAAGTTATTGAACAAATAGAGTTTTCTTTATTGAGTGCGGATGTAATTTTTTTTCTTGTTGATGCAAAAGTGCAAAATGAACAGAACAAAGAATTTGCAAAGTGGCTAAAGAGGAAGACGAATAAACCTGTAATACTCGTAGCAAATAAATGTGAAAGCCATAGGTCAGGAAATGTTGATTACTTGCAGTTTTTTGATTTCATAGGCCCAGTGTACATCTCAGCTGAACATAACCTTGGCATGGTTGATCTCTACGATGCATTGGCTAGTGTTATTGAGTCTTTTATAAATTCCTCTCCTGTCATTCAAGTAGCTGACTACTTGGATCCAGAAAAAAATAAGCAGATTCCAGTGTCGCGCACCGGAATGACATCGTATCAAGCTAATGAGTTTACTAAGCTAAAGATTGCAATCATCGGCCGCCCAAATGTTGGGAAGTCAACTTTTTTAAATAGCTTACTTGCAGAGAATAGGCTAATAACAAGTTCAGAACCAGGTACCACACGTGACTCTGTGGATATTACATACGATCATGGTGGAAAGCTAATTACTCTGATTGACACTGCCGGAATCCGCAGAAAGGCGAATGTTAAAGACGACTTAGAATCAAGGTTTGTTGAGAAGAGCATAGAATCAATAAAACGCTCTCACGTGATAGTTTTAATGCTAGACTCACTTATAGGTATTGAGCAACAGGATTTATCAATCGGTGAAGCTGCGATCAAAGGAGGAAAGGGAATTATTATTGTCTTAAATAAGTGGGACTTAATAAATAAAGATGACAGGAGCAAGTTGATAAAATTTGTAAAACAACAGGAAGTAACTCGGTTATTTTTGGAAGTGCCAACTATAACGATTTCTGCGTTAAAAGGCATGCGCTGCAATGATGTGATAGACAAGTGTCTTGAAGTAAACGAGTTCTTAAGCAGGAAAATCAGTACTGCAAAGTTAAATAACTGGCTAATTGATGCTCTAAATAGGCACACCCACCCGCTTGTCAAAGGTAGAGCAATTAAAATGAAGTATATTGCTCAAGTTGGCACTAAACCTCCGGCTTTTTCCTTAATATGCAACATGCCTGAAAGTGTTGATGAAAGTTATAAACGCTATTTAGTTAATGACCTAAGAAAAAACTTCTTTGCTGAAGGTGTACCAGTCAGATTGCTTTTGAAGAAGAATAAAAACCCCTATGCAAAATGAGAGCTCTGCTTTATACTTTAAGAAGTTTTTGTAATAGCTAACTTAAAGGTCATGCGTAATAACTCCAGAACTTCTACAATCTTGCTGCTATCAAGCGCCGTTGCTCTAATTTTCGCATATGTGCTAGAGTATTTTTTTAATATGCTACCATGCAAGTTATGTATATACGAGCGAATAGTTTACTATGTTGCAGGGTTGCTTGCAGTAGCACACATGATCAAAGACAACAAAATTTTAGTCTATGCAGTGTTTTGCAGTTATCTCATCGGTGCGATAATATCTTTTTATCATGTAGGTCTTGAACTACGCTTATTCCATGATGTTTTAGGATGCACAGAACAAGCAAGCGGTAACGTTAGCGTAAAAGAACTGAGAAATAACCTCTTAAACCCTAACTACTCTCCTTCTTGTGACAGATCCCATTATGTTCTAGGCGTTTCACTAGCAACGTGGAACTTAATTTATCTTATAGCAGCTCTGTTCGTGTCAGGTAAAGTGTATTGTGGAGAGAAAAAGAAATCTAGATAACTTAAGGTATAGTGGCAGTAAGTTTTTGCAGCAAGCAATTAGGGTAAACCATGCTGGAGAATATGGAGCTATTTGCATCTATTCTGGTCAAAAATTTATTCTTAAAAAGTCTTCTATAATCAAGAAAATAATTGAAATGGAAGAGCAGGAAAAAAAGCATTTTCATTATTTTAATGAGGAAATCAAAGGGCAAAAAGTTCGTCCTACTGTTTTATTACCAGTTTGGCGTTTTTTGGGAGTCTCACTTGGTGTTGCAACTTCCATTATGGGAAGAAAGGCTGCTATGGCTTGCACTGCTGCAGTCGAAGAAGTGATCGTGGAGCACTATAAAGAGCAAGTTTCGCATTTAGAAGATGGAGAACTAAGAGAAACTATAAGTAAGTTTCGCGATGAAGAGTTAGAGCACAAAGACATTGCAATTGAGCACAATGCTGAAGGTGCGTTTGGTTACAATATCTTATCTTCATTCATAAAAACGGGCTGCAAAGCTGCCATTTATTTGTCCAAGTTGATTTAGCTGATTCTCAGGCAAATTTTGTTCATAAAGATGAAATTATATAAATGTGGCAACTAAGAAGTGTACGTTATATAATACTTACTCTTAAAGTAAGAGATAATTTATGGATCTGAGTAAAATAACTGTGACAACAAATGCAGTGAGTGTGATAATTGAAATATGTGCAAATGCTGAGCCTATAAAGTATGAATTTAATAAAGAGCTTGGATTGCTGCAAGTTGACAGGTTTTTATCTACTTCAATGACCTATCCTTGCAATTATGGATTTGTACCAAATACCTGTGCAGGTGATGGTGATCCCGTGGATGTTTTGGTGTTAACTCAATTCCCCCTAGCGCCTGGTGTTTTAATATCGGTACGTCCAATAGGTGCTTTACTTACTAAGGATGAAAAAGGAGAAGATGAAAAGATATTAGCTGTACCTGTTTCCAGCGTTGATAGCTATTATGACAACGTGAAGGACTACTCTGATTTGCCTAAAAACCTACTGGATAAGATTACTCATTTCTTTTCACGCTACAAAGATCTAGAGAAAGGAAAAACAGTAACAGTTGGAAAATGGGTTGGTATGGAAGAAGCAAAGAGCATTATTGAAAACGCTATTAAAAGTGGAGATTGATGCGCATTAGCTTAGGTTGTTTATTATAGTAAAATTACAGTTATTGACTGGTTTAGAAGAGACTCTGCTATCTAATAACATGAAAGCTGCTATTAAAAGCATTAGACAGGTTGTGAAGTCTTGGTATTATATAAAGTACTTGCTTTGAAGTTCAAGATTTGGAAGGGTGGCCGAGCGGCTGAAGGCGGCGGTTTGCTAAACCGTTATACGATTGAAAAGTCGTATCGAGGGTTCGAATCCCTCTCCTTCCGTGTGTTATTGGTATAATGACCTTAATCAATTTTCATTTCCCATGTCCATTTTTTACTATAGATTAATTATTTGATTATAGTATCATCTTAATTAAGCTTGTGCTTTGGATATTTATGAGGAGTATTTTATACTTTACATTGTTATTTGTCATGTTTGGGTCGTCGAGCCTGTTTGCTGTGGAGCAAGTTGAAAGAAAAAAAACTGATGCAGGTGAATCGGCTAGTTCTGTGCATGAAAGTGTTGATATAAGGAAAAATCTAAAACAAGATGCGCCGGAAAGCACAGCCCAAGGAACCGAGCCTGAGTCTTACAAAGGCGACTCTACCGACGTTGATAAGTTAAATGTTGAAAAAGCACAGGATACCAAGGCTGAAGAAGCGATCAATAAAAAAGAACCACAACACGAAAAAAACAAAGCTCCTGCAGTTGAAAAAACTATTGGCAGAGGTGAGAAGAGTGATAAAGATTTTTGTAATAACCTGCCAGAGAAAAGTAAAGATGAAGGTACTCCAAGTTTGCCAAGTGTGAACGATAAGGAAGTGAACAAAAATTTAGTTTTGCCTCCAAACGCTGGTTTAAATGAAGATGTAGCTGATCTGCAAAAAGATCTACAAGTTGATAAAAAGGTTGATATTGAAGAGAATAAGCCTTCAGGAAATAATACAGATAAATTATTAGAAGGGAAAAAAGAGGAAGATCAAACTGAAAAAGAAGAAGTGAAAAAATTAGCTGAGGACCGCAGTAGAAAAAATCAAGTAAAACCTATCTCTAGAAGAGACAAAGAAAACAAGCAAGAAGAAGAGAAAAATTTACAAAGATGGACAAAGTTAGACAGAGAACCAATAAAGGAATGGTATCAAAAAAACGCACAGAGCAAGTCATTATATAAGCGACAATATGATAAACTTAATGAGCATCTTCCGACAACCGTATTTATTGATGACTATAGTAAGCAGCTTTTTTACTGTATTAAAAAGAACAACTTAGTTTGCCTGAGTGGAATAATAAGCAAGTTGGAAAAGCTTGGATTAACAACTCAAGAGGTACTGAAGCTCAGAAATAAGCTTGGAGATACTCCTCTAATTTATGCCGTTAAGCAAGGTGAGGTAGATATAGTACGCTTTCTCTTATTACAAGGTGCTGATCCTAAAGCGGTTAATGATAGTCTTCAACCCACTATTGATATAGCAATCGAAAGAGGGCGGGTTGATATAATAAATGCAATTACTGAAATGATACCACATATTTTAGAGCATAAGAGGATAGACAACAAAGAAAGCCTGGAAATGTATAACTGGGCTGTGAAAACAAAAGAAGATAACGAATTGCAATGCAATGAAGATCAAGAAAGATGATTAGATTTTTGATATTAATCTTAATTGGTCATTTGTGTTACGGAAGTGGAGTAAATGATAAGAAGAATCCGGTCAGTGATTTTTTGGACACTTTGCACAAGACAAAGTATGTGTCTTACAGCAAAAAAGACTTTGCTGAATTTCTAGTACAGTGTCACAAAAAAGGCGTGCCAGAAGACTTTGGAAAAGGTTTTGGTCCTGACTTAAATGGAGCCAATTTTAGTCGATTGTACCTCAATGGATCTATTTTTGATGGAGTCAGTCTAATTGGTGCTGATTTTTCTCATACTGACTTGTCAGGTGTATCCTTTATTAATGCTGATTTGCGTGGGGCCAATTTTTCCAATGCTAATTTGCAAGGTATAAGAATAAAAGGCACAAATCTGAGTTTTGCAAAATTTATTTCTGCAAACTTAACAGATATTATATTTGATCAGTCTGATATTAGTTATGCTGAGTTTATCAACTCTGATCTTAAAATGGCAAAAATGCATAATATCACTGGCTTACATACTAATTTCTCAAATGTGAAAGTGAATCTCTCTAGCTTACTAGACTCGAATGTTAGTTATGTAAATTTTAGCGACAGTGAAGTAAACGATACTGTTATGCAGAAAAGCAACCTTAATAATGCAAATTTTTTTGGAGTGGATTCATATAAACTAAAAATACAATTTTCCTCGTTGGAAAACGCTAATATATATGGTGCAGAAATAAGAGAATCAGACTTCACAGGCAGCAATCTTTCTAACGTCTGTCTTAATTCTTCTGCTATAATTGAAAGTAACTTCAATAAAACCAATTTAAGTAACACGCAGATTTCCTATGTAAATGTTAATAATTCAAGTTTTGTTCAATCTGTACTGCATGGCTCCAAGATAAAACATTCATATGCTTCTAAAGTCAGTTTTCAAGATGCCAATTTATCCGATATTTATTTCAGTTTTAGCGAGCTACATCAAGTTGATGTTTCTGATTCTGACATTCGTCACGGAAAGTTTCATGACACTAAAGTTACAAATTCTAACATGAGTGGTTCATTTTTTGACCATTCACTATTTACCTCTGCAAAAATAGAAGGTACAGATCTTTCTACTGCTTCAATGTATAAGGTCAAAATACAAGACTCTCAAGTTTATAATAGCAAACTCTCTTACCATAACATTGACTCTAGTGAGGTGGAAAGCTCAACATTTTTTAACTTAATAGCAGATAACTCAAGCTGGTCTAATCTAAAAGTAACTAATTCGAATTTTATTGAAAGCGATTTCAGCTCTTCTTTGCTTCAGGATAATACCTTTAAGAAAACAGGCTTTTTTCTGAGCAATTTCAATAATTCAGTGATTGGTAATACATCTTTTGACTCTTCGAGCTTATATGCAGGTTCGGTTGTTGATGCTCATCTAACAGGTTGTAAGTTTGATCATTCAATTCTAATTGGCAATGAAGGACAGGAAAGACTTACAAACTTAGAGGGTGCTATAACTTCAATTGAAGATTTGCAAGAAAAGATATCACAGGGTGAAAAATTTGATGTGAATTATGCTTATTTTGAATTTAGGGATATGAACATAGAAAATGCCGATTTCTCTAATTCGATATTGAGTAGAGTAAAATTTATAAATGTTAATTTAAATAAAGCGAATCTTAAAAAAGCTGACTTGCGCCATGCTGTTTTTGACAATTCTTCCCTTATTGATACCAACTTATCAGATTCTGATTTAAATAATTCTAGTTTTTTTAAATCTGATTTGAAGAGCGCCATACTGGGAAACATTAATTGAGCATGAAGTGTACTGCAATGAAATTACTTGAAAAAGAAAAATGACCATAAAAAGTAAGGGCGTACTATTGGTTTTATCTTCTCCTTCTGGAGCGGGCAAAACTACCATATTAGAGAGATTACTTGAGCGATCGACTAACTTAGTTAGGTCGGTTTCTATGACAACGCGTAAACCTCGCCCTGGTGAAATAAATGGCAGAGACTATTTTTTTGTTACCGAGGAAAAGTTTCACGAGTTATGCGAAGCAGGTCAAATGCTTGAGTACGCCAAAGTTTTTGAGAACTTTTATGGCATACCGAGAAATTTTATAGAACAGAACTTAAGTAGTGGAATAAGCGTCTTACTAAGTATAGATTGGCAAGGAGCATTTCATTTATTTAAGCTTATGAGGAAAAAAGTTGTAAGTGTTTTTATACTTTCCCCTTCGATGGAGCAGCTTAGGTTACGTTTGCAAAAGCGTAATACTGACAGTGCAAGTGAAATAGAACGCAGACTAGCCGAAGCCCAAAAAGAGATAAGCAAAAGCGATAAATATGATTATGTAATAATCAATGATGATATTGATAAAAGTGTAGAAGAGATAAGCTCCATATTAAACAAAGAAAGGCTTAAAAGATCACAGGAAAAGTAGATCTTTGATTGACTGACAAAACTTTTCAAGTAGTTTTTTTGTTTCTGATCTCAAACTACGGGCCTTCCCACGGATAAAATCGAGAGCTTAGCCTCAAGTCTTTTGCAGACGTTATAGAGCTAAGTAGCAGCCCTACACATATTAAGCTTGCAGCAGTTGTGCTTCCTCCATAGGATAAAAATGGAAACGGATCACCTATTACGGGTAAAAGACCGATTGTCATTCCGATGTTTATGGCGAAATGAAGGCCAAAAAAGGCAAAAATGCCGATAGAAACTAATTTAGAAAAATAATTTTTTGATCTATAAGCAATAGAGAATATTATAGCAAGCAGCATAGTATAGAGGAAAACTAAAACCAGGCTACCTAAAAACCCCCATTCCTCGCCAAGCACTGCAAAAGCAAAATCTGTGCACTTTTCCGGTAAAAACCCAAGCTGAGTTTGACTTCCATTAACAAAACCCTTACCGAGCAAACCTCCTGAACCTATAGCTATCTGGGATTGCTGCGCATTATAGCCTATTCCAAGAGGATCCACTGATGAATCCAAAAACGACAGTATCCTTTGCTTGTGATAAGGACGTAAAAAAGGCCAAATAGTTGGTATTACAAGAATGCCAATCGTTCCAAAAACTATCAAATGAGATCTTTTGATTATTGCTGTGAATATAATCGATGCTCCTATAAACAGCATTATCACAGCCGTGCCTAAATTAGGTTGCTTTAACACCAAGAATACAGGTAAGAAAATAATTATAAATGCCTTGAATAACCTTTGAAATTCCATCATTTTATACACACTTTGCTTGTTAAAATAACGAGCAAATGCAAGTATTAAGCCTACTTTTGCAAACTCTGATGGTTGCAAACTAATTGGCCCAATTCTTATCCACCTTGTTGCACTCATTATGTGCGAGCCAAAAAAGTTCACTAATAATAGCGAAGTTACTGCTGCTATATAAAAAAATAGGCATACTTCAAATAAAAATCTATCTCTATGAATGACATAGCTATAGCTAATAGAAAAAAGAAAGAGAATACAACTAGTTGATGAATTGCAAATGGCATCCACTTTCCTCCAGCAGAAGAGTATTGAACAACAATGCCAACGCAAAACAGCGCTATTATGTTAATGATTAACAATAAGTGAATCTTCTTTGGCCTACCCACAATAAGAACTTTATAACCTTGAAGTATAATAAGAAATGAGAATCAAAAAGCCAACTTTTCAACTGCTAACAAAATTGGAGTACTGTATACTCCTGTTACTACTGTTAAAGCTGACATGAGTAACAGACAGAAAAGCATTGGTGGCGGTACTTTATCAACCGATCCAGGCGCTATTTCAGCATGTGATGCTGCATCATTTCCAAAATGCATTTTTTCTACCATCTTCCACATATATATTAGCGCAAGGAAAGAACCAGCAGCAAAAACTATAAGAGAAGTCCACGCGTGAGACTCGATAATTGCTTTCATCATATACCACTTACTTACAAAGCCGCTTGTTAAAGGTATACCGATCAATGCCAAGCTAAGTAGGGTAAATGCAAGTGCTGTATGAGGCATCGATTTCTTGAGTCCTGACAAATTCTCTACTTTTGTTGAATCAAATTTGTAAGAAACACATCCTACAGCCATGAATAAAGATGTTTTTATTATGCTGTGGTTTATTATGTGAAGGATTGCTGCAAATAAGCCTGTTTTTGAGTTTAGACCCAGCATTAAAATTATATAACCAATCTGGCTGACGCTAGAGTTAGCAAACAACCTTTTCATGTCTTTCGCGGTCATTGCAAATATTGACCCAAATATAGTAGCACAAAATGCAAGGATAATTATCACATTGTTCAATGGTGGTTTAAATAAAAAAAAGTTTTGATGGAAAACAGTATAGAAGATCCTGATAAAAACATATATCATCACCTTGGTTACTGTGCCTGAAAAGAATATACTAATACAACTTGGCGCCTCACTATATGAATTAACTAACCATCTACTCAATGGAAACAGTGCTATTTTGATTGAAAGGCCAACAAAAATGAACAATGTGCCAAGCTGTATGATGTTATTATCATACAGCGGTACTATCCTCTCGGCCATGTCAGACATATTGAGTGTCCCAGTCATAGAATACAAAAGACCGATACCAAACAAGTAAAACGTTGCGCCTATTGTTCCACTAATCAGATATTCAAATGCTGCAACCAGAGCTTTTTTATTTCTTCCCATTGAAACTAGTATGTAAGAAGAAAGAGACGAAATTTCCAAAAAAACGTAAAGATTGAATATGTCGTTTGTTACTAAAATCCCAAGTAGCCCGCTTAAGCACAACAGCAACAAAGAATAAAAACCAGTGATTTTGTTTTTGCTGATCTCTTTTTCATTGATATAAAAGCTATAAAGTACACTTATCAGTGCTATAAAACTCACTAGAGTTAGAATCAAGGAGTTTAATATATCGATTTTTAACTCTATTCCGTACGGGGGAGCCCAATCTCCAAGGTAATAAGTTATAATTTCACCATTATACGTTTTCATGAGTAGTATCGATGAAACAAAAAAAGTAGCTGCCGTTGTGACAAAAGAAATAAACCAGGAAACTTTATGTTTCCTGGTAAGAAAGCAAAACATCGATGCAATTATTGGTATGATAACTTGTAAAATTGGCAATTGCATTAAATTATTGTTAAAGGACTGTTAAAGTATTAGTATATATAATACTTTTTGTTTTAATACCCTTATGTTATCTAAAATTTGTAGTGTAATAAAATATCTATTACGAAGAAAAGGTAAATTTGTAGGAAGAGACGAAAGTGGAAACTCTTACTATGAATCAAATCAAGGAAAAAGGTGGGTCATGTATAGCAGTGTCTCTGAACCTACAACAGTACCTCCAAAGTGGCACATATGGCTTCACTATACTGATGATACAGTGCCAGTTAATAATAAAAAGAGAAAAATAAAACATACTCCTAATTTGACAGGTACAAAAGATGCGTATTATCCAAACCAAAAAGTGAAAAATTACTATAAAAGCTGGAATCCTAATAACTAAAGATGAGAAGATCAAATATACTTGAAATAACTGTTGGATTATTTGTGTTGGTTTTTACTATTTTTCTGGTTTGCTTTGCTGTTGATAAGCTATCTGACATAAAAAAAAGCTATAAGGATTGTTATAAAATATATGGTCTTTTTGCTAACGTTAATGGCATAGTAGTTGGTGATAGTGTCAAGGTTTCCGGCGTAGATATTGGAAGAATAACTGGCGTATCACTTGATAAAGCTACTTATGTAGCACGAATCGATATGTGCATAAGTAAAGACATAAAATTGCCAATTGACAGTTCAGCCCTAATAACTAGCAGTGGAGTTGTCGGTAGTAAATTTGTTAACATATCACCCGGGTCAGGTACTAAACTAATTTCGAAAGGTGGTAAAATAGAGTATACCCAAGCCGAAGCAAATGTTGGTGGAATAATAGACAAAATTCTTGGTATGTTCACAAAATAAGGCTCTTTCCCAGTTATTTGTAGCTGTTACCTAAGGAGAGAATGACATTACTCCTTTTTCATCCATGCTTGCGCTCTAGAAAGTTGCCACTTTTCCAAAGTGTGGATTACGATTTCAACCCTATGTTAAGGCGAATGGAATTACACCATTACGGTTTCATAACACCAGACCGCACCTTTCCATAATAATTAAATGTTATATTTTAACATAACTTTTATGCTTACTTACTTGATAAAATTCCAGAATTTTAGCGTCACGCGCTGAGATGGCACCACTTGCTGTAAAAGTAAATGTTTGTTTATGAATTGCTTTAATATTTACCAAACGAGAAAAAGGCAAAAGAAATCCCGTAGTAGAAGTTGCTCACTCTCTAATCCTGCAAATTGGCGTACTATACTGTCTTGAACGACTTATAAGCGCGTTTCAGCTTGTATAGGGAAAAACCTAGAAGTCTAGGTAAAATTAATAAAGACATAAGACGCAAACCGTGATACTTTCGTTGCTTAACCTGCACAGATTGAAGCTAAATAAATAGCTCCAGTGCTATAATAAGGGTAACGGCGAAGGTTGTCAAGTAGTTTTTTTGTTTTTGTTGGATGACATACACTGCTAACAAAATTTCTGGCTTTTTTGTTGTGTAGGGCTTATCATTTTGATTTAACTTTGGTGAGATTATGTCAGACCTTGCAGAAAGAATGTCACTAATAAAGCCATCACCTACGATTGCTGTAACCGACAAGGCAAATAGACTGAAAGGCGATGGGAAAAATATCTGTGTTTTAGCTGCAGGGGAGCAGGACTTTGACACTCCAGACCATGTAAAAAAAGCAGCTATTCAAGCAATAAACGAAGGTAAAACTAAGTATACTGCTGTTGATGGGACACGTGAACTAAAAGAGGCGATAATCAATAAGTTAAAAAGGGACAACAATCTCGAATATACATTTAATCAAATCTGCGTTGGTACCGGTGCTAAACAGGTGTTGTTTAACTTATTTATGGCAACGATTAACCCTGGAGATGAAGCTATAATTCCAGCCCCTTATTGGGTCTCATATGTTGATATGGTAAGTCTTTTTGGTGGTCTGCCGGTTGTGGTAAAGTGCAAGCAAAACTTCAAGCTAACACCAGAATTGTTAAAAAGCAAGATAACCAAGAAGACCAAGTGGTTGATCCTTAACTCACCGAATAACCCAGCAGGAATTGTGTATACATATGATGAACTGGAAGGCATAGCACAAGTATTGCTTGAATGTCCTCACGTGAACGTTGTTACAGATGATATTTATGAACATATAGTATACGATGAGAGGTTTTTTACTATTGCCCAGGTTGAACCGAGGCTTTACGATAGGGTTTTTGTGGTCAATGGGGTATCGAAAGCTTACGCGATGACAGGCTGGAGAATAGGTTATATTGCAGGTAAAAGTAATGTAATAAAAGCTATTTCTGCACTGCAGTCTCAGAGCACTTCTAACCCAAATTCGATAGCGCAGGCAGCAGCAGTTGAAGCTTTAAGCGGCGATCATGGTTTTTTGAAGGAAAGAACGAGAATTTTCAAGAGTCGTAGAAATTTTGTGTTAGAGAAGCTAAGTTCTGCTCCAGGACTATCAGCATCTACTCCGCAAGGTGGGTTCTATTTGTTCGTCTCTTGCGAAGGCTTGTTGGGTAAGAGCACAAAAAATGGTAAAGTAATAAATAATGACCTTGATTTTACTCAATACTTGTTGGAGGATCATTTAGTTGCCGTAGTTCCAGGAGTTGCGTTTGGCCTTGAAAATTTTGTCAGAATTTCTTATGCAACCTCTCAGGAACAACTAGAAATTGGATGCAACAGTATTATTAAGGCATGCGAAACACTAAGTTGACTTTCTGCATTCTCATGTGTAATGTTTTCGTATGTCAGTAGCAAGGAACTAATTTATGGCCTAGTAATACTTATTATTAGCTGGCTTACTTGAAATTGTGTGGACGACGGCGCTAAAGTATAGTGATGGTTTTGCACGCATTACGCCTGTGGTAATTATTTTAGTTTGTGCTCCTGCAAGCCTTTACTGGCTATCAGTAGCAATGAAGTCTATTCCCCTTGGAACATCCTACGCAGTTTGGACTGGTATAGGTTCTATAGGCGCAGCGGTGGTAGGAGTAATGTTTTTTAATGATTCAGTGAATTTTGGGCGTTTATTTTCTATTGTTTTGGTAGTGCTGGGTATTATAGGCTTAAAAGTGTTTACCAAATAAGCAACTAAAGGCTAGGTATGAAACATATATGCCGGGAATTGAGGTAAGTAGACGCTCATAAATTGTTTATTTTACCACGTCGAGAATATTTACTGAAGTCACCTCAGATTCTTTAATTTGTGAAGAAGGATGTCCTATTGATTGGGCAAGTATATTTCTGATGTTTAACTTATTTTCTTCATTTTGCTGGATTAAATTAATACCATTTATTTTTTTTCACCAAACCTTCTCATTCCTCCAGAGTCTTTAAATCACTTTCGTTGATATCATGTTTGCTAAATCCCTCGACGATTCCCTTTTTCGTTTGGTGTGTATCCAAAAATGTCTACACTTGCTGCTTAGCAATAGCGTGAAGTAATTTTTTATTGGATGTTAACTCTCCATATACACTTTCTAGACTAATGTCTAAATGTTTTGCTTTGCTTACAGCTAGCTTTATTGTCTCTTCTACTTTGCTTAAAAGTTCCCTATATAGTTTGTCATATCTGTTACCCGTATGAGCGGCAAACGTTTGCTTGATGTATTTTGTTAAGTAATTTTGTAGCGTGTTGTTTTTTGTGCTTGTACTCATTAGCTCACCTTTGCTTGACGTTATATTGGCCATTATACATGCGGAAAGGTTAATATTGAGTTAACTAGAACGTTTCTGATGCTAGGCTTTACTAAAAATTATATTATTTTAAATATAATTGTTCCCATTTTTAGAAATGCCCTCTTCGTGTTCAAGCAGATAGTGCCGGAAAATTTAGTTGATACATAGTTGCTTATTTGCTATGAATTTAACTATGCTAAGTTTTAGCAAATTAAAAATTTGTAAAAAGCTATTTTTTATAAGCCTATGATTTTGAATTTAAGGTGAGGTTGATGCTACAAAGAAACTTTTTAATATGGCTGCTAGCATCCCTATTCTATGCATACCAATACATATTACGCGTGATTCCGAACATAATCGCACCTGAATTAATAACAAAGTTTAAAATAAGTGTTACAGATGTTGGTCAATTCGGTGGGCTGTATTATGTAGGCTATACGGTTGCTCACATACCTGTTGGTCTTTTTCTTGACAGATCTGGCCCAAAACTTGTTTTGCCTATATGCACTATTTTAACATTTGTTGGAACACTACCGCTTATATGCTTCGATGAGCGGTATTACTTAATATTTGGTAGAATAATCGTTGGAATTGGATCGTCTGCTTCAGCAATTGGGATCTTTAAAGTTGCAAGCATGTATTTTTCACAAGAAAAATCAGCAAGAATGGCCAGTTTATCTATAATAATAGGGCTACTGGGAGCTATTTATGGTGGATTACCCTTGGACTTCTTACTTGATAAATTTGGTTGGGACTATGTTATTTATACTTTCTCAGCGTTTGGTTGTTTGCTTGCTTTGCTGTTATTCTTTGTAACGCCAAGCAGTAATACACAAGAGAGTGGAAGTGACAATGTACTTCAAGATTTGAAAACTGTGCTCTTCAACAAACATATCATTCTGATCAGCTTTTTTGGTGGTCTAATGGTTGGTCCATTAGAAGGTTTTGCTGATGGCTGGGCAAAAGCATTCTTATATGAGATGTATCAAATGACCGGAGATCTAGCGTCTTCGCTTTCTTCTCTCATGTTTATAGGTATGGGAGCTGGGGCATTCTTTTTGGCTTACCTGCTGGAAAAATGTCCAAACAGGCATTACGAAGTAATTATTGCGTGTTCTTTTGCAATGATCGCTAGCTTCCTTTTGCTTTTTACACGAGCTGGTGGCCTATATGTTGTGCTGCCTGCGCTTCTTGTTATTGGCTTTGCATCTGGATATCAGGTGATTACCATTTATAAAGCAATAAGTTATGTAAACAATAACTTGGTGGGCTTGGCTACGGCCGTATCAAATATGATAGTTATGGTTTTTGGCTATTTTTTTCACGTTGGAATCGCAAAAATAGTAGATTTGTATTGGGACGGAATGATAATACAAGGAAATCCTGTGTATGGTGCTGGATTGCTGGTAAAAGCAATATCGATTATTCCTATATGTCTACTCTTGGCTGCTTTTGGTTTTGTGTGGTTAAAAAAACGATCTTAAAATTGCTTGTAGCGAACATATATTTTAATATCATTGTGTTAAACGAAGTTTGATCTATGACAAGTGTTTCGGGAAAAATCTGCAGTCTTAAAAATGGTTTAAAGTCTTTTGATGACGAAATTTATCAATCTATAGAGAAGGAATTGCAGCGTCAAAGGTCGCAACTGCAACTGATTGCATCAGAAAATTTTGCAAGTAAAGCAGTGATGGAGGCACAAGGCTCTTTTCTGACTAATAAATATGCGGAAGGTTATCCAGGGAAAAGGTATTACTGTGGTTGTGAATATGTGGATGAGGTCGAAAGTCTAGCTATAGAGAGGCTCTGTAAACTGTTTGGTGTTAAGTTTGCAAACGTTCAACCTCATTCTGGTTCTCAGGCAAATCAAGCAGTGTTTGCTTCATTGCTTACTCCGGGCGATACGATACTTGGATTATCGCTAAGTTGTGGTGGACACCTAACTCATGGTGCAGCACCAAGCCTCTCTGGTAAATGGTTTAAGTCGATTCAGTATACAGTCAGCAAAGACACTTATCTGCTCGATATGGACGAGGTAGAAAAGCTGGCACTTGAGTATAAGCCAAAACTGATCATAGCTGGTGCTTCCGCTTATCCAAGAAAGATAAACTTCAAGCGTTTTCGTGAAATCGCGGATAAAGTTGGTGCGTATTTGCTTGCTGATATTGCTCACTATGCGGGGCTTATTGCAGCGGGCGAATATCCATCACCTGCTGGATATTCGCATGTTATGACTTCTACGACTCACAAAACTCTTCGTGGTCCTAGAGGTGGGGTAATAATGACGAATGATGAAACGTTACATAAAAAAATTCAATCAGCAGTTTTCCCAGGGCTGCAAGGTGGGCCGCTTATGCATATAATAGCTGCAAAAGCTGTTGCATTTAAAGAAGCATTAGCGCCAGAGTTTAAAACTTATAGCAAAAAAGTTGTGGAGAATGCGAAAGTGCTAGCTCAAGCGCTGCAAGAGCATGGATTGAGCATTATAACCGGTGGCACTGACTCTCATATAGTGCTAGTTGACTTAAGAACACAGAAATTGACCGGAAAAGACGTTGTAGATAGCCTTGAAAGGGCTGGTATTATCTGCAATAAAAACTCTGTACCATTTGACACAGAGAAGCCAACCATCACTTCAGGGGTGCGTTTTGGCACTGCTGCTGAAACAACACGTGGACTTGGGGTAGAAAATTTTAAAGAAATAGCAGACTTAATAAATGAGATAGTTCAAGGACTAATCAGCAAAAATAGCTTAAATATCGAAAAAACAGTGAAAAGTAAAGTTGAAAAGATTTGTAATGATTTTCCTATTTATTAACTTTAGTAATTTATATGGTGTCATCCAAGTAACTATAGAAACGGATTAAATGCAAAATTTACTTGACAACCTTCGCCGTTACCCTTATCATGTTATTGGAGCTATTTATTTAGCTTCAATCTGTGCAGATTAAACGACGAAAGTATCACGGTTGGAGTCTTATGTTTAATTTTTTGCACTATGTGCACCTCATGTCTTTATTAATTTCACCTAGACTTCTAGGTTTTTCCCTATACAAGCTGAAATGTGCTTATAAGTCGTTCAAGACAGTATAGTACGCCAATTTGCAGGATTAGAGAGTGAGCAACTTCTACTACCGGATTTCTTTTGTCTTTTTTTCTCATTTAGTAAATTTTTTAATATTTATAGCTAAAGCAGTTTAAGAGTACACAAAAAACGCCAATATTAAAAATATAGCTGGTTCAATTTGCTCAAACTTTCTTGTCTAATTTGAGCTTTTGCTTAAAAACAACCCCAGAAGGCCAGGGCAAAAGCCTCGACTCTGGAGGTTATAAGTGCGAAAAAAAAGATTAAATAATTAACGAACGTCAATTTACCCACTTATTTGAGGACAGATTGCTGACATCTAAAGGTCCATGCTCATTAACAAGACCACTGGGTTTTATATACTCAGGACTAGTTGGAGTAACTCCTAGCTTTTTCATTTCCGCTTCAACAATTTCAACAAGGTATGATTTACAATAATGACTACTATCAAGTTTAACAGAACTTGATATAGATTTTGCTACTTTTATCACCATCGACACATCAAGATAGCCTCTTTTATTTGTAAACATGCCTATCAATATATGATACAATTCTTTTCTTGTTTGTTCATCAGATACCAAAGGAAAAAACAACTTATCACAAAACGGCTTATTTTTGTCTGATGTATGTTGCTGCTCACGCTGGTGGAGTGAGTACCATAACGATTCCAATTTTTCACATTGCTCGAAAATACAGAGTTCTGAATATAGCCCTTTCCTCTCGCAAGTAGAAGAAAGAATTGAGTACAGTTTCTGTCTACCCTCATGAGAAAAAAACAACGGCAATATTTTCTGTTTCGATTCTTCATTATTATTAAGAGGCAAACTACCTATGAACTCCAACAGGATACATTCTTCTAGAGAATAACAACTATCATCTAACGATTCACTTGAGCTTTCCATAACATCTACAGATTGTAATGGATCTGGTTCAAAAGATAAACCACTACCCTGCCCAGACATTGAAGGACCAGGATTATTCTTTGCATCAGCTGCTGGAACAGCTACCACCGCTCCTTCTGTTCCTGGCTGGGGCAGAGGCACTGGATAAGACACTGAAGAAGCGTGCCTGGGAGACTCCGAATCTATTCTTGAACTTGGCCCAAGATCAGTTGCAAATTCAAAATGTCCAGTTCTTCCATTATACGTAATCGGAGACTGCATAATTTCAGGAAGTAACTGAGCAATTCCTTTATTAGAGATAGCATAAACTGGATTTTCACAATTAGTAACGTCTGGATCTGCAGTCTTCTCTCTAATATTACTTACCAAATTTTTATATTTTGCATTAATTTCGTACATATCCCTGCATTTTAAAGATTCAAGCTGACCATTACGTGTTTTTACTAAGGGTATCAAAACAAAATTATTACCATCCTCTATTTCCTTTTTGTCGGTAAAAATATCATATCCATAAGCATCAACTGATTTCCCTGTGTGTTTAAAAATTAGGCTGCTAAAAATATCTTTTAAATTTTCAACTTTAGAATCTTCCTCACCTGGAGTTCTAAAATCAAAAGCTGCTTCTTTTTTAACATATTCTGCTATACTTCTGACTACCGTATCATTAATATCCTTCTTAATATACAACATATCATCTTTATAATGATAAAAATCCGAGTTCTTAAGGCCACACGCTCTTAATCTTGAGTTAAATTCTTGAATATACATCTCTTTAAACACTTCAAAAGTCTCTGAATCGTATCCCTCCCTTTCAAAGTATCCACCGTTAAAAGCTATACAATATAGATAGTCTTTCTTTAAAGAATTAGATTCATCGAATGCTCCTATTCTAACAGTCCTTCTTACCCACTCATGACCTTTTTTCTCCGTTATTCCTACTTCTTTTTTCAAAAGTGCAATCACTTTCAATTTTACAGCTCTCCTAAACTCATTAACTAAATGTATCTTCAAGTTACGGATTACTTCACGATTTGTAGAATCTGCAAGCTTTACTTCTACTACACCTTTATGTACATTACTTCTTTTCTTGTGAGGATTAGCACCAAAAACAAATGGAAAACAGTTTAAGTTATAATATTCTTACCTATCTTATAACCTGCATTGATAATACTATTAAAATATATGTTTTTCGCCTTTATCATCAAACCAAAGATTCATATAAATCTTGAAAGGCGTCTTTAGCATTAGCTCCTGCTCCATTTAAGATGCTGGACATATTACGTTTAACTTTATTCTCATATATAATGTCGAACATATTTTGTCCTTTATCTGTATTTAAAAATTCTCTTAAGGCATCTGTTTTTACTTCGCCAACTATGGCTTGAATAAATTTATCTTTTTCATTGAAGAAGCTAGTACTATGTGGTCTTTTTGGTAGTTTATTATTTTCATTAATACTATCCGTTAAAGCCTCTACACCTTTATTGCTATGCATATCAAGAAATCTATTGTTGACCTAGTATGAAAATATAAGCAAATCAAACGTACTTCTGTTGTTATTTGAATTAGCCTTCCTTCGAATAAATCATTACTAGCTTATTAGTATAACACTAAAAACCTAAACAATGCAACCATTTCCAACAACACAAGACAGCAAGTGTGAGGGCTTTTCGTTCTGGAGTCGGTTGGTAAGCGTATTCGTCTTGCCCAAAAACTTGATGCTGCTGCTAAAAGAGGCAGAGAGCAGAAGGTTGAAAAGCAGAAAAAATTGATACGGCTAAAACTGACTTAAAGCCTGCGTCTCTATAGATGTTATTGCTGAAATCACCAGCCTTTCGGTAGATGAAATAAAACAACTTCAAGAAGAAATAGCCTAGCGGTGCCATGGTGATCTTTGTTGATTCTTTACTGTTACACTACTTAAACCAGACTTAGGTTTATCATCTGTTCCTCTAGTAGTTTTTGACAATTGACTTTTATTTTCTGCACTGCCCAGTATGTTTACAATTTCCGTGTGCCTACTTTCTCTAGGGTAATCCAAAGGTGTTTTACCATCATTGTCCTTAGCATAAATATTAGCCACTTCCTTTATCAGAAACTCTACAACTCCTAATTTACCTGCGTTTACAGCACAATGTAAAGTCGTATGACCATTCTTTTCCGTGTATGTGTCATCAACGTTTACTCCCTTACTTAGAAAAAACTTTACAATCTCTTGATGCTCTTATATAGAGGCAGCATGCATAAGTCTTATGCCATAAGTATTTTCAGCATAGATATTTGCTCCTTTACTTACCAGAAACTTCACATCTTCTAGATGGCCTTTCTGTATAGCATAGCATAACGGTGTAATGCCTTTTCTATCAGTATCATCAATACCAACACCCATTTCTAAGGAAAAATTCTACAACGTTTGCATGACCTTTCCAAGCTGCAGTATGTATAGGTTTTTTACCATTGGTAGCATCTTTTGCATGAATGTCGGCTCCTTCATTAATCAGGAATTTTGCTGCTTCTAAATTACCATTCCACGCTACATAATGCAGTAGTGTCCAACTGTTTCCGTCAGTATCGCCAACCCTCATACCCTTGCTCAGAAAAGTCTCATAATACCTGTATTACCTTCCCTAGCAGCAATATGTATGGGTTTTCTGCCGCAAACAGTATCTTCAGGATGAATGTTAGCCACGTTATTTATTAGATACTGTACAACCCTCGAGCTACCACCATAAGCAGCATGATGTAGTGATGTCCAGCCATTTTTGTCAGCACTATTTATATTAACTCCCCTCTTTATAAAGTATCTCACCACTCCTAGTTCACCATTTCTAGCAGCATCATGTAAAGCATCGCTATCTTTAACGCTGAGGTTAGTAAGCTCTTCCTCCAAATCTCTATCACCTATGCAGAAACATGCTCTTTCAATCCTATCTGAGATGCTTTCAGGTGGATCTTGACCCCATCCAGAATATAAAATCCTACCATAGTCTCCAATCTTCCTAGCCAAAGTTGAACACGTTTTAGATTGCTCTAGAAACATTTCTTTTTTATCTGGATCAACCAATACATAATGGTACAAACTCTTATCAACTATGTTTTTTAAAAATTTTTTATTTGTATGATTTTGCAACTTTACCCAGTCATATGGGCAATAAAAACCCGTTTGTTATAGAAAATAGATTTTATATCAAACAGCTACCGCAGCAATTTTTACTTAAGCCAATGAATATGTGAATAAGTACTTTAAGTCTGTGTGAACG
>NZ_JBFTEN010000015.1:0-28950 GCF_041154185.1 Wolbachia endosymbiont of Tettigetta isshikii
GAACGGATACTGACCAGGGCTTTTTTTTGCCTTTTTTTCATTCGGTAAATTTCTTAAATATTTATAGCTAGTTGCAATTTATGAACGAACATTTGTTTTTACAACAAGTGGTATCATTCCAGCGCTTGACACTGGCATCCAGGAATTTTATTAAGTTGGTGAGTATAAAAGTAGCTGTTTTATGATAAAATACGACGTTTTTGATGATTATGGAAATGCTGGATCCCAGCGTCGGAGCACTGGGATGACAAAAAGAGAGCACTGGCATGACGGGAGAAGGAACTACTTGGGTGACAAGAAGAGGGCTAATGGGATCACCCCACTAGGCCTAGTGGGGTGACGGAGGCGCTGGGATAACACCATTGTTGACCAACAAAACGTTATCTTTAATTTATCCTACTACCATTGGGATTTGGTATGGGATTTCAAAAGAGGACTGTAGGTATTAGTTGTGTTGCTGGAATAAATTTTAGTAAAACTGCTATGTGAGTAAGCTGCTGCTTATGAACTTCCTTATCAAGCAAAAAGATGTACGGGCATTATTTAAATAATGCCCGTACGCTTTTAGAAGGGACATAGCACGTGTGCTAAAGTAGCACTGCGTGCATATATAAGTTGTTTAAAACAATCTTTTAGTAAACAAGCCCTAATGTATCACAAGGATTGTGATATACGTCATAGTAGTTATGACATTAGTTAAAATGATTATGAGATAAATTAACAGCATAAGGTATGTGTGCAGGCGTACAAGGTGTATGCACTGGAAAAACTGGTGCTGGTAAATGAGAAGTCATACATTGTTGTTGTGGTAAAAAACCATGAGTGTAAATCATAACAGTCCTTTAAAAAATAATATTAAATTATTATAAGTTAAAATGATTAAAAAATTAATAATTTTAATTTCAAATCTAGCATAACAGCTAACTTAGTTCTTCTTTTTACTTATATAATATCCATATCTATTGTATCTTTACCAATTTTGCATATAGTCCATCTTTGCTTATTAGAGATTGATGAGTTCCTACTTCTTCTATTTCTCCGTGATTAATCACTATAATTTTGTCAGTTTTTAGTGCAGTTGATAGCCTGTGTGTGATTATGATCGTTGTTCTGTTTTGCATTAATTTGCTTAGTGCTTTTTGTACGAAGTTTTCACTTTTATAATCAAGGGCAGAGGTTGCCTCATCCAGCACCAAGACTTGGGGATTTTTGAGTATGGCTCTCGCTATTATAATACGTTGTTTTTGTCCTTCGGAAAGTTTTAATCCTCTTTTCCCTACAAATGTGTCAAACTTATCAGGTAGCTTGTCAATAAATTCCATCGCATAAGCACTGATGGCTGCTCGTCTTACTTCCTCATATCCGGCATCTGGTTTGCCATATAATATATTCTCCATTATTGAACAAGAAAATATCATATGATCTTGCGGCACTAAACCAAATAATGACCTTAGACTACTTAGTGCAATTGACCTAATATTATGCCCATCGATAGTAATGCTGCCTTTGCTTGGATCATAAAAACGGAGCAGAAGCTTTAAAATGGTGCTCTTACCACTGCCAGATGGTCCAACAATTGACACTGCTTGGCCCGCCTCTATGGAAAATGATACGTTACTTAACGCTGGCTTACCAGGCCGAGATTCATAAAAAAACGTTATGCCGTTAAACGAAATTCCTTTTTGAACACTACAAATTTTTACAGGATCATCAGCATCTACTATAGAGCTTTTCATATTCTTAAATTCAAATAAACGCTCTACTATCCCAAGACCCCGTTGTAAGTCACTGATATTATCGCTCAGATTATTTACAGCCACTGCTGCAAGCGCTGAATAAAATACAAATGAAGATAGCTCCCCAATAGTTATATTATTACTTAAGACTTCTTTAATACCAAAAAAGATTAAAACGACCAGTGAACCTATCACACACGAGATAACCAAAGTTACCAAAATAGCGCGCAAGAGTATTAATCTTATGTATGATTCTGATACTGAGTTTAGACGTTCCTTAAAACGGATTTTTTCACTTTCCTCCAATACAAACGACTTAATGGTTACTATGGATCTGAAATTTTCCTCACTAAATGATGCAAGCTCACTCAGCTTACTCTGGGCAAAGCGTGCGTGATTGCGCACTTTTTTCCCAATGGAAGTCATGATAATAAGTAGTATGGGTATTATCGCAGCCGCATATGCAGTTAGATGCAGATCTGTATACAACAACATGGCAACACTACCAATCAAAATTACAAAATTTCGCAATATGGTGAGTAGGCTGCTATTTATTATAGATTGCAACACAGAGGTATCAGTAATTAGTGCTGAGATGACATCCTGGACACCAGTGTTCTCAAAGAAACTTGGTTGCAAGTCGGTAACATTGCTATATAAGTCATATCTTATTTTTGCAATAACTTTTTCGCTGCCAATGCCAATGAAATACAATCTAATGAACGCAGTAAGAGAAACAGCTAAAACTATAAATATAGTAACTACTAGTTTAGTAGTAAAATCGTGTTCTGCGCCAGAACCAATTATGCTGCTCAAACCTCTACCGAAAAGGAGAATTGTTAAAGCTGAAAATAAAACTGCAATAAAAGCTATAATGAAATAATGTAGGTTGGGCTTTATGTAGTAAAATAATTGCCTAATATTAGATCGCATCTTATTTCGAAGTCTCCAAGACTAAGTATATGGATTTTAGCGTCAGGAGAAAGGAAAAAGGTATGGCTTTAGGTCTACTGACCGTATGAACGTTGTGATTTAACTCACAAAAAATGCCAGTAGAACCGGGAAATATTTTGGGATAACATCCTTCTGATGATCTTACTCTGCCATAATCTTTTTTTCTTTTAGCAAGCTTTGCAGCTCACCTTTTTCATACATCTCGCGAACGATGTCACAGCCGCCAATAAACTCTTCCTTTATGTATAACTGTGGAATTGTTGGGCAATCAGAAAACTTTTTTATGGACTGACGTATTTCATCATTTTCTAGCACGTTGACGCATTTAAACTTTACATTCAAGTTTTTGAGAATTGACACGACGAGTCCAGAAAATCCACATTGAGGAAAGTCAGAAGTGCCTTTCATATAGAGCACCACATCATTTTCTGTTATATCTTTTTTTATTTGTTCAAAATTGTTCATAAGTTCACCTTAATTTTAAGCACTAGTTTCTAACTGCAATGCATGTATAGACTGGCCTTCTAATGCCTTATATACCATTTTATGCTGCTCTATCCTTGTCTTTCCAAGAAAGCACTTGGAGGTTATTTTCAAATGATAATGATCATTATCTCCAGCAAGATCATTAACCTCTATATCAGCACCTGGAAATGATTGCTTGATGATTTTCTCTAATTCATGAATTGCGATAACCATTAACTTACTTTAAATTACAATACTTTTATTATAAATCTAAAATTACTTTGTGCAACTGAATTATCGTGAAGACAATGAATTCAACGTGCTAAGAGCACTCGCAAGACGAGATTTCAATTGATTTTCATATTCACCCCAATCTTGTATTGCTTTTTTTGCAACGCCTGAATGCACTGCGGTTTTTGCAACAGCAGGAGAAACTATCGAAATCAACCTTGGGTCAAATGGAGTAGGTATTATGTATTCACATCCATAGCTCATTTTACGCCCACTATAAGCTGTGGATATCTCGTCAGGTACTGGCTCGCGAGCAAGCTTTGCTATCGCATCTGCAGCTGCAATTTTCATTTCATTGTTTATTGTTGTCGCGTGTACATCAAGTGCTCCTCTAAATATATAGGGGAATCCCATTACATTATTAACTTGATTGTTGTAATCTGATCTACCAGTTGCGATTATTGCATCTGGTCTTACGGATTTTGCAAACTCAGGCCTTACTTCTGGATCAGGGTTAGCAAGAGCAAAAATAATCGGATCTTTACCCATGCTCTTCAGCATCTCTTCGCTTAGCACATTCTTTGCAGATAGCCCGATAAATACGTCAGTGCCTTTTATTGCATCAAGTAGAGAACGTTCTTTGGTGTCAGTTGCATGCTTTTCCTTCCACTCATTCATGTCCTCTTTCCTGCCTCTATATATTACCCCTTGTTTATCACACAGCACTATGTTTTTAGCGCCCATTGACCTCAGTATTTCCAAACATGCAATGCCGGCTGCCCCAGCGCCATTCATGATGATTTTAACGTCTTCTAATTTCTTTCCTGCAATATCAAGAGCATTTTCTATGCCAGCTGCAACAACAACTGCAGTTCCATGCTGATCGTCGTGGAATACTGGAATGTCCATCAATTCACTTAGACATTTTTCTATTATGAAACAATCGGGAGATCTTATATCCTCTAAATTTATCCCTCCCCAACTTGGTCCAAGATATCTTACTGCGTTGATAAAATCTTCCACATTTTCTGTGCCAACTTCTATGTCAACTGCATCGATATCAGCAAAACGCTTGAATAAAACAGCCTTGCCCTCCATAACAGGTTTTGAAGCAAGAGGCCCGATGTTGCCGAGTCCAAGCACTGCAGTGCCATTTGAAATAACAGCAACACAGTTGCTCTTTGCCGTATAAGCATAAACTAGATCAGAGTTTTTAGCTATTTCAAGGCATGGAGCTGCAACTCCAGGGGAATAAGCAAGTGACAAGTCATGCTGAGTAGATAAGGGCTTTGTTGGCAAGATAGATATTTTACCAGGATTACTGCCTCCACTGTGATACTTAAGCGCTTCTTGTTTTGTAGTATGATCTAAATCGTCATTCATTATTATATCTTGAGCTCATAATTTTTAAGCATATGGAATTTCTATAAATATTCAATTGCAAACTATTAGCTTGTGAATTGCACTTTACTCCTGTATAAGTTTACCATACCGCACTAAAGTTACACTGCATGTTTAAGAAAAACTTGCCTAATTTACTGACAATCTCTCGTGCGCTTGCAGTACCAGCAATAATATTAAGTTTTTATATAGAAAACAAATATGCAAACTTAATAACAATATCAATCTTTATATTTGCATGCATTACAGATTTTTTTGATGGTTACCTAGCACGCGCGTGGAAAGTCCAATCAAAATTTGGCAGGCTATTTGATCCAATTGCTGATAAGTTAATAGTGGTTTCAACAATAATGATGCTGGTTTATAAGCATAAGGTCAATGATTACACGATAATACCGTCGGTTGTCATCGTTTGTCGTGAGATATTAGTTTCGGGTTTGCGTGAGTTTCTGATCGCTATAAACGTTAGCCTACCTGTGAGCAAAGCTGGAAAAATTAAAACATTTCTGCAGATGCTTGCTGTAGTGTCACTAATAATCGACGACTACGAAATAACTCAATATATAGGTGCAATTTGTCTGTGGGTTGCAGCCATTATAACTATGTGGTCAGGCTATAATTATATTATAGCTGGCATCAAGCAGATTGACTGAATTCCTTGAGAAACAATTAATATACAAATAGTTAAAATTTCAATAAAACTGACTAAGTAATTGAAATCATGTATAATATACTAGTCCATAAGTTAGTTGGGTTTATATGACTAATTTTACAAATAACCCTGGTACTAAGTCTTTTAAAAGATTAAAAGATAAAAAAGATTATGAAATGGAGGATTTTTCTCATGATTTTTGGTCGAAAGTTGATCCAGATGTCAAAAAAGAAAGGCTCAAACAAGAACTATTAACACTGAAAAAAAGAGAGCTATATAGACAATACTTATCATTGGCAACAATGGCCCCATTTGCATTGCTGATGGCTATTGAGCTGGCAAAAACATACAGCGATCAGGTATTGCTTGGTGTTATAAGTGATGCACTAAGCCACACTATATTACCTTTCACAGTTTTATCTCTTATTTGTACGCTATACTTAATTTATAATAACAGGAAGATAGCCCAAAAGGAACAGGAATTAAAGGATCTTGAAAATGGCGAAGTGGCAGAAAAAGAGAAGAGAGATGTTCCTTACACCGTTGATGATTACCTTAACTACGCTGATGCTGCTTTAACTATATTAGTTATTGTAGCTAGTATAGTTAGCGAAGCATTGGATCAAGGGATAATAGAAGATGTAGCCTTTTCAATTTCTAGCTTATTTTACTTTGTAGCAAGCGTTAATTCCTTATATTGTGAGTACAAGAAGAGCAAAGAACATGAGGTAGACAAAGAGCAAGAAAATTCCAACCTTGATGAAAAATCTGAGAAAAAGACTAACAATATGTCTGCGGCTAGTTTAATGTTTGCTGGTTCTTCTATAATGCTAATAAGGAGAATAATGTTAATAGCATTAGCATCATTCTTACATCCTGCTGTTGGACCCGCTTTGGGTTTAGTAGGCATCACTCTTTTGATTGCAGGAAGTGGATTAATCACACATCTCTATAAGAGAGAGTTAAAGAATGTAGAAGTTGGAAAAAATATGACAGGTGCTGTTGCAAGCAATGTAGACAGAAGATATGGTACAAACCAAGAAGCACATGTTTGCTAAACTAAGCAAAAAAAAAGGCAAAGAAACCTCATAGTAGCTTTAGCTATTTTACGATCTAATGTTAAAAACCAAAGGCGCCATCTGATTTTTTAAGCTAACGATTTTTTGTAGCCCCGTTTCTGTGGATTAAAAAAACTGGATTCTAGTATTATGCGCTAGAATCCAGAGAAAAAGAAACAAGTTACTTAAGCGGTAGAGTTTTAAGAAGAAAGTTCTTTCTATTCATGGCTTTTTTTATAGAACCTGAAAGCACTTTAGTGCTTGAATTAGAAGACGTGTTATTTTCAAACATTTTTATCTTTTTCTTTATGCTGTTTGCCGCTAGATTGGAAGAAAAACCATGCCCTTTGTTAAAACTAGGATTAGATATTTTGTTTTCAGTAATCCTTTTTGCAGAAGAAGCTTGAGGTCTTGTTTGTGGATTAGCTGGCTTTGGCGCTATCGATGACTTTCCTGCATTTGGCTGGCGGTTTGGCAAAGCTACAATTTTGGACTTCTGTTGGCTCGCATCATCGCCAGATCTGTAACCACTTTCAGGAGTTCTGCTTCCTTTTTCATTGTCTGATTGAGGGTTTGAAAGCGTCTGACATTCACTTTAATCATTATTCCAACTAGACCAGTATCGCCACTGTTAATACTCGATACACTGCTACTACGACTCATATTACTACTTAGCGCTTCTTTATTAACACGTAATCCATCTATCTCTTCGTAAATATGCTCCGAAATGTAATCATTACTGTTATCATATCCTAAAATACCGTACTCTGGAGTATCGTAAATATGCTCTAGATTGTTATTATAATCACAATTTTCATATTTTACATACTTCTCTCCTCGTTTTACATTCTCGCCAGTTTGTTTTTTCAGTACTTTTAAACGTGAAATTAAACTCAAAGTCTTTTCTATCTTTTCACAATAAGATACATATTCGTTCTTATTTTTCTGATCTTCTATGACACCTAGTAAGTAATTATGCTCTGCTCTATCAAATTTTGCTCCCGATTTTAACAAGAGATCAATAACCATTAAGTCGTTTCCACGAGAAAACCTCCTGTTAAAATATTAGTTGTAGGTAGATTCTTTTCATCACCCACTCCTGTAGAAAAATTTCCGATTGCGAGTGTTAATGGAGTTTGCCCATATAGATTTTGTAAGTTCATATTGATTTTATATTTATTAATGAATAATTTTACCAGTTCGTAATTGGAATTTTTTGTAGCATAGTGTAATACAGTGTTGCCTTTTTTGTCACAAATTTGCCCTATATCAAATGAATTTGATAGTTTTTTAAGTAGATTAAGCAACTGTTTTACAGTTCCTGTATTGTTGTTTGCCGTGGCTTTAATTATTAAATCGTTCTTAATACTCATAATATTTACCTCACTATTAAAGTTAATATATTATTTTAATTACATAAAAATTTATTTTTTCTTAATCTGCGATTTTGCCCGATTCTCACAACTGTATCCTTTTGTTGTTTCATAAATTGACCTTGTTAACAAAGCCAACTAATATATAAATAAGTTATTACCTAAACGAAAAGCATGGAAACTGACATTGTAATAATAGGTGCAGGACCTGTTGGAATATTCACTGCTTTTCAAGCGGGAATGCTCGATATGAAATGTCATATCATAGATGTTTTGGATCAAGCGGGAGGCCAATGCACTGCTCTTTACCCAGAAAAACCGATATACGATATACCTGGCTATCCTATAATTACTGCTCGAAAGCTAATTGAACAATTAATGGAGCAAGCTTCGCCATTTGAGCCTGTTTACCACTTAAGTCAAAAGGTAGAAAAAATTTTGAATAGTGACAGTCAAAACTTTACTGTAATAACAAACATAGGTATAGAAGTGAAATGCAAAGCTGTTATCATTGCTGCAGGTAATGGAATGTTTGAACCTAATCGTCCACCCCTTAATGATATATTAGAGTATGAAAATAAATCCGTATTTTATAGCGTAAATAAAATTTCTGATTTTCAGGATAAAGCTATAGTAATTGCAGGAGGAGGAGATTCTGCGGCTGATTGGATTATAGAACTCTCTAAAGTTGCAAAGAAAATTTATGTAATACATCGAAGAAAGGAATTTCGTTGTGTTGCCAAAACTAGAAATGAATTGGAATTACTTGAAAGCAGTGAAAAAATAGAACTTATAACGCCATATCAATTACACGAACTAGCCGGAAATAATGGGCAATTGAGTGCAGTGATAGCAAAAAACATTGTTTCTGGAGAAGAAAAAGAAATATCCGGTGATTTTTTACTGCCATTTTTTGGACTGTCAATGAATTTGGGTCCAATAAACAATTGGGACATACAGTTAGAGCACAGTCGTATAGTTGTTGACCAGGCTACACTCAGAACCAGTAGAGATAGGATATATGCAATCGGAGATATAGCTACTTACTCAGGCAAACTAAAGTTGATACTAAATGGCTTTGCTGAAAGCGCTATGGCTTGTTATGACATACACAAAGTGATCCGCAATTCTCCAGTTAATTTTCAATGCTCAACTTCAAAGATGTCGCACAAGCGATTTACTTTAGGTCAAACTACTGTATAGTGGTTTTATAGCTCCTTAGTTTATGATGGATGTGTCTAGCATAGAAAATTGTGATTTTCACGATAAAACTGTCTTGCTCAGAGTCGACTTTAATGTTCCTATAAAAAATGGAAAAGTTCATGATGTCACTCGTATTTTGAGAGCATTGCATACTATTCAGCATCTGGTGAATGCGAGCGCAAAGGTTATTATTATATCACATTTTGGGTGCCCAAAAGCCAAAAACGATAGTTTGTCACTAAAAAATATAGTTGAAACTTTATCGCAGCTATTAAATAAAGAGGTAAAGTTTGTCAATGATTGCATTGGCAAAAAAGTGCAAAAAGCAGTAAATGAGATGAACAGAGGAGATGTAATATTACTGGAAAATTTGAGGTTTTATAAAGGAGAGGAGCAGAATGACTCGAATTTTGCTAAACAACTAGCATCACTAGCAGATATATATGTAAATGATGCATTTTCTTGCTCTCACAGAGCACACGCTTCTATTTCACGCATTACAGAATTTTTGCCTTCCTATGCAGGATTTTGCTTACAAGATGAGCTAAAGTATCTTGAAAAGGCCATATCATTTGATACTAAACCTATTACTGCGATAGTTGGGGGAGCTAAAATATCAACTAAAATAAAAATGCTTATAAAACTAGCAGAAAAGGTCGATTATCTGTTTCTTGGCGGTGCAATTGCTAACAATTTTTTGTTGTTCAATAGAGTGAATATCGGCAAATCTTTCTTTCAAAGTGGCGTTGATGATTTTCTTCATAGTGTTATTGAAACAGCAAATAAAAACAATTGTAAAATAGTTGTGCCTGAAGATGCTTTAGTTGCAGTAAACTCTGATTACAGCACTGGCATTTTAAGAAACACTGAATCTATTTTGGATGATGATGTAATCTTGGATATCGGACCTAAAACCTTGAGCACGATAAGCAGTATGGTAGCAAGTAGCAAAACTCTGCTGTGGAATGGACCTATTGGTGTCTTTGAACATTCAACTTTTGCAAATGGCACAATAGAGGCGATGAAAATCGTAAGTGGCTTAACACACGAAGAAAAATTAACTAGCGTGATAGGGGGAGGAGATAGTTTATCTGCAATAAATGCCGCAGGTCTTACTGATAAAGATTTTACGTATGTTTCAACTGGTGGAGGGGCGTTTTTAAGCTGGCTAAGTGGCGACGGAATGCCAGGAGTTGCTGCACTGCAATTAACGTCAGATTAAAGCTTTTTTAAATTGTTGCTTGTACTCTAGCTTTTTTTTGTGAAGCTGTATCGTGATTATGTCAAAGAAAAATAAGCTAATTTTATGCTTAATAATACCGGTAATAGGATTTGTTTTTTATATTAAAGATCATTACTTCAATGATCCAAACTCACGAATTGATTTTGAGCCATTCTTCAAAACAAATTCTGCGGGGCCAGATTACATTCCACCACTTCCGGAGTTGACTGATTTTGATAGGGGAGTGTTAAGAGTTTGTGGAGATTGGGGATCACACTCCGACAAAGAAGATTTCAGAGTTTTGCTTGATTGTCCACAGCATCAAGAAGTAGTAGAAGGAATATATGATAGGCTCGATCATCAAGTGATTACACCAAGTGCAGACTTGGAGTTATTCAAGGATGAACTAACTAAGATTTGGTTTACAAATAGCGGAATTGAAAAAGAAACTATAGGGTTTGGACATATTTTTTGTGGTGAGCCAGATAGATTGGGGCTTGGTGGTATGCATTTTGTAGGTAGGTACGTTGAGGCTCAAGAAGATAAATGGGCAGGTGCGATTTGGAATGATAAGTCTTTGTGCAATAAATTAGAAGTTGATCCACCAGTTTATACATTTGGAATGAAATATTTAGGAAAAGATGGAGAAGTGAAAGTTAAGTGCCCAAATGGGTATGCATATAACCTTCATGCTGATGATATTTTAGTTTCAGCAACTAAAGCATTTAAGGCATTGGGGAAGGATGGAATGTGCCTATATAAAATGGAAGATGACAATTATCAATCGGTGTTTGTGAGAAAGAATGATGCAATACTTACGTTCTATCCTGACTTAACGCCAAAATGTAACGATAAAAGTACTAATTGTAGCTGCATCGATGAACGTAAGGCAAAAGCTACTAAACAGTAATTGTGAGGTATAACAAGTAGAAAAAGTTGGATAGGATAGTTAACAAGGTAAAAACACTGAGGTTTAACTTAAAATAACCTGATAAAACTTGAATCGTGCTTCCAAGTGCTGATACCCACGAAAGTAGTGCAACTGCACAGATCAGTAGATTTCTTATGATTTTTGGTGTTTTGTGCTCATTCTCTAGTTTGTAGTATAACTTCCTGATAGAAATCGTTATTCTACCTAAATACCAATTAACTACTCCACCAAGGCTTGATCCCAATACTCCAAAAAGTAACATAAATAGTGGACTGTAATACGACCTAAAATACAACATAGTATGAAACACAAAACCTTGATATATAGGTAAGATCAGCGATGATATTAGGTTATCTGTGAACAACAGAAGATAATTTTCCATATAAGTTTACCAGGTCGTTGTACCATCTTCGTTATCAGAAATTGAGATTCCCATTTGTTTTAGTTGCTCTCTTATTTTGTCTGCAGTATCGTAATCTTTGTTTTGTTTTGCTGTCCTTCTTAAATCTATTAGTCTTTCTATTTCTTGATGACTCACGCCAGCAGTAAACCACTCTTGATAACTTGACCTGAGAAGACCAATAAATCTTGCGCTCTTAACGAAACTCTCAGTTAATTTGAGCTTCTCATATTCACTACTCGTTTTGTTGATTTTTGCGGCCATTTCATGCAATATGACTAAGGCCTCAGGAAGATTTAAGTCGTTTTTCAAAGCCTCTATAAAATCTTTAAAGACCTCCACATCACTTTTCTCAATATTCACTACATCGACATCACGTAATAACCGGTAGAACTTATTTAGAGTTTCTTGTGACTCAGAAATTACATTTTTTGTCCAATCAAGTGGTTTTCTATAGTGAGTTTTGAGCAGTGCGTGACGTATTACTTCACCCTTTATTCCGCTATGAAGTAGATCCCTTACCTTGACTATATTAAATAGGGACTTGCTCATTTTCTCTTCATTGACCGTAAGAAAACCATTATGTACCCAATATTTCGCAAATGTTGATCCTACAAACGCAGATTTACTCTGCGCAATTTCGTTTTCATGATGAGGAAATTGTAAATCTATACCGCCGCCGTGAATGTCAAAATCTTGACCAAGGTAAGCATGTGACATTGCTGAACACTCTATATGCCACGCTGGCCTTCCTTCTCCCCACGGGCTACTCCAGTAGCTTGAAAGCTTGTAGTCAATATCGTTTGCAGGCTTCCACAGTACAAAATCTCCTGGGTGTTTTTTATTTTCATCAACCTCAACTCTGTTGCCATGATCCAATTCATCAATTTTTTTCCCTGATAAAGCACCGTACTCAGAGTAAGATTCTACGCTAAAATATACATGCTTATTGGATTCATAGGCATGACCAGATTGCAGCAAATGTTCAATTAATTTGATAATACAATCTATATTTTCCGTTGCTTTTGGTTTGTATGTTGGCTCTGCACAATTTATGCTTTTCATGTCTTCATGAAAAGCCATAGTGTAGTATCTGCTGATGCTTTCTATACTGCTATTTTTCTCATTTGCCGCGTTGATTATCTTATCATCAATATCAGTTATGTTGCGCACGTAAGTAACTTTGCCATAACAAAATTTAAGCAGTTGAAATAATACGTCGTAAACGACAACAGAACGTGCATTACCTATGTGTGCCGTGTCATATACTGTTGGTCCACAAACATACATTCTTACGTGATCTTTATCGATCGGTATAAAAGGCTCTTTTTTTTTGTTAAGGTGTTATAGAGCCTAACCATATACAAAACTTTTTAGAAAAGAAAGTGCTCCAAGTATGAGCTGCGGTCCTTTAACTACTACAACAAGGGTAAGCAGCAATCCGCACAAAGACACTAAGATTCCCAGTATAGAGAGAAGCCCATCTCTACTCATAACACCAAGTGAAATGAGAGTTATACCAATTGCAGGGATGAAGTTAGTTAGGGGCAGCGGAATGGCTATCGATAATGCACAAAGCAACATTATGAAGGCTAAAATCTTTTCACCTGGCCCACAGAAAATGAAAGACATTCTCGGTTTCATGAATTTTTCTATTTTTCTTAAAGCAGGAGAAGTTTTTTCTACCATAAGAGCTAGTGTTGAACGTTGAAAAGACTTTCTTTCCAACCAGTGAGGCATCCAAGGATAATCAAATCCAAGCAGAAGCTGCAGCGAGAATAGGATTATAGGTATAGAAAGTATAGTTGTATAGCCAGGTGGAACCGGTATAGGTACTGATAGTGGCAAAGAGAAGATAATCATTAAAATACCAAAACCGCGCTCATGCAAAGCTGTTTTTATGTCAAACAGTGTTACTTTATCACTATTAGCGTTGTTGGTGTCTGCAACCTCTTTTAGAATATCAGAAGCTAATTTTTTATTTTCGGCTAATTTCTCACTTTTTTGCATAGTCATTCTTTAACAAAACTATTTCTTCTAACTAACATAATTATCGGGACATCTCAATCTATTCTTTAGCTAGTTCAGGTTTTTAAATAGATGACACGCACTGAAGTACGTGTCACAAAGTATAAAGACGCTAACGATCTGGCTCGTTAGATGATAGTTTTTCTGAGTCCTTAAGTTCTTGTTTAAGGTTTTTAATGCCTTTTCCCAGATCACCCATAACTTGTGGTAACCTACCTGCACCAAACAGAACTAAGATTATTATTAAGACTAGAAACAATTGCCATGGTCCTAAGCTCATTTGTACCTCCATTTAAAATGTTAACTTTTAGAAGTTGAAACCTGACTGAAGTCAAGTAACACATAAATTATATAACATTATTTAGTTATAGATCAAAATTTTTTAGCGTTTGGTCCTGCTTTATAATAATTGCAAACTAGATTATTTTCTTGCAGCAAGTATACCATCAAACGGAAGCTCATCACCTAATTGCAAAGTAGAGAAGAACTCACTAAAGAACTTTGCTAGCGTATGATCTTTAGGACTATGATATATATCACTGGAAACTCCTGATTGGATAATTTTACCGCTTTTCATTACGTAGATAAAATCTGCGACTTTTAATGCTTCTTGCGGATCGTGAGTTACCATTAACACGGGGGTATTTTTACTTCTAAAAAGGGACAATATATGATTTCTTATTCGGCACTTTGACAGTATATCTAAGTTAGAAAATGGTTCATCGAGCAACACAACATCAGGATTTTGTGCCATTACTCTTGCTATTGCAACTAATTGTTGCTGCCCTCCCGATAGGGCATTAGGATACATATTTTCATATTTTTCTATGTTTAATAGCTTCAAAATTTCCAATGCAGTGAGATACTTTGCTTTTTTGGAGGAGCTACGAATAGCAAAAGTTATATTCTCTACTACTGTTTTGTGAGGAAATAGAGCAGAATGTTGAAAAATCAATCCGACATTCCTATGCTCTATTGCAATTGATGTGTGGCTACTTGCAATTAGCCTATCATTTATAAAAATGGTGCCAGATTTTGGATTTTCTATCCCTGCAATTAATTTTAAAATCGTTGACTTGCCGCAACCCGAGTGTCCGAGCAGACATACGACATTTCCTCCCTTTACCTCAATATTTATGTTGCTTAAAGCGAAATCGTCTTGACTGTTATAAGAATAACTAATGTTGTTAACTAGCATCAATTTAAACCGTATTATTAAATATAATAGCATTATACTCAAGAAATATACAGAAATGTTTTTTGTTATTATAAATTGGTGATGCAGGAAATCTAGAAAAGTACGAGATTTCTTGCTATGATTTTGTGCAGATAATAGAAAACACGGGACTATAGCTCAGCAGGATAGAGCGTTGGATTCCTAATCCGAAGTCCGTGCGTTCGAATCGCACTAGTCCCATATTAATTATAACACAACCATAAAACCTACAGTACTACTGAATCTCACTGCGTTTAAATGTCAACTAATATACTAACTTTGTATAGCGCATTCTTATTTTATGTATATTTAAAAAGAAAGTAAACAATTAAATCTTTTGTAACATTGATTGACATGGTGCTTTTAATGGAAATGTTTTCTAAAAAAAAGAGGAATTGGACTTCTTGCATAACTAGAAAAAGGCAATTATTTTAAATACTGACGTTTTTGTGTACTCCTAAAATTGCTTTAGTTATAAACATTAAAAAATTTACCAAGCGAAAAAAGGCAAAAAAACCCGAGTAGCTAGTTATTCACTATCTATCTTATAACATTGGCGTTTTTGATGTCTTAAACGACTTATAAGTGCGTTTGAGATTGTATAGGTAAAAAATCAGAAGTTTTAAAAAGACATACGGTGCACATAGTGCAAAAAATTAAACATAAGACGCCAAATATGCTAAGTTTTTTGTCGTTTAATCTGCACAGATTGAAGATAAATAATAGCTTCAGTATCATTATAAAAGTAACGGCGGAGGTTGTAAAGTAATTTTTTCGTTTCTATTGAATCCAATACGCTGATAGAAACTGGTTTGTTATGCAGAGATACCTATTTTTTAATAATTGTGTGCTATCAATTATATATAAGTCCCTATTTTTAAGAGAGTAAAAGATGATTTCTAAAAATCTAGAAGCAAGTTTAAATAGAGCACTGCTGATTGCTTCCAACTTTAACCTTAAATATGCAAAAGTAGAACACTTATTGCTAGCGTTAACCAAAGACGTGGATGTAAATTACGTTTTATCAAGATGTAACATCAGAGCTGATGAAATCATAAATATAGACAGCATCTTATCAAGGTGTAATGCTGATGGTTATAAAAAAGGTTTTTCTGAAGATAATCCTGACTTGGTTGTCAATGAAGTTAAGCCTAATTCGCTGTTTCAATGCATAATACATAGGTCCATAATACGGGCTCATAGCTTAGAAAAAAAGGAAATAAATGGAGCAAATGTCCTAGTAGAAATTCTGTCTGAACAGAATTTCTATATTGAAGACCTATTACAAAAGCAAAATGTAAAAGATTCTAACTTAATCTACCACATATTTAATATGAAATACTCGAGCGATACAGACGAATGCGCTACTAATCATAAAGTAAAGCTTGATAAAAATAACAACATCTCCACTACAGTAAATAAAGGTGTGTTATTAAAAGAGGAAGAGGTTTTACAAAGTTACTGTAAAAACTTAAACGATTATGCAAGAAGCAAAAAAATAGATTGCGTTGTTAGTCGCGATTACGAATTAAGTCGCACTATAGAGATATTATTGAGGCGTAGGGAAAACAATCCTTTATATGTTGGAGACCCAGGTGTTGGCAAAACAACGATAGTTGAGGGTTTGGTGTTGAAAATAATCGAAGGCAGTGTTCCCAATGCACTCAGGTCTAGCACAATCTATGCTTTAGATTTAGGAGCACTCCTCGCAGGAACCCGTTATAGGGGCGACTTTGAAGAAAGAATGAAATCCATAACGAAAGCAATCGAGGCAAAGCCAGGCGCTATTCTTTTTATTGATGAAATACACACCATCATTGGAGCTGGTTCAACAAGTGGTAGTTTTCTTGATGCTGGTAATCTGCTTAAACCCGCACTTGCAAGAGGTACATTACGTTGCATAGGTGCAACTACATACAAAGAATACAGCAATAGTTTTGAGAAAGACAAAGCACTAGCAAGAAGATTTCAAAAAATTAATGTGAAAGAGCCTTCTGTCAATGAAACAATAAAAATGGTAAATGGCGTAAAGCCTTACTATGAAGAATACCACAAAGTATACTACTCAGGACGCGCCATTAAGGCTATGGTTAAAATTCTACGTGAGTGTATTCCTGAACAGAAATCACCTGGTAAAGACATTAACATTTTAGATACAGCAGGAGCATACTGTAGATTACTAAAAAATAGACGTAAAATTGTGAGTAGTAGAGATATTAAGAACACCATCACTAGAATTACAGGTGCACCTTGTAGGTCTGAATTTAACGATATACAAAGAGTACAATCTTTAAAAGACAACCTCAAAAAGGTCATTTTTGGTCAAGAGCAAGCAATAGAATCTCTCGTCGGTTCTATTAAAATTGCTAAATCTGGATTGAGAAATTACAATAAACCCCTAGCAAATTATCTTTTTGCAGGACTAACTGGTGTTGGTAAAACTGAACTTGCAAAACAGTTAGCAAAAAGTATGGGTATGAATCTCATACGCTTTGATATGTCTGAATATATGGAACCTCATACAATATCAAGAATAATCGGCTCTCCTCCTGGATATATAGGTTACGACCAAGGTGGATTGCTTACAGAAGCTGTTTCTAATAATCAATATAGTGTCGTGCTTCTTGATGAAATTGAAAAAGCTCACAGTGATATTTATAACATATTGCTGCAAATCATGGATTATGGTTGCATTACAGACACTTACGGACGTAAAGTTAACTTTTCCAATGTTATCTTGATCATGACAACCAATGCGGGAGCGTTTGAACGCAGCAAAAGCTCTATTGGCTTTGGACACAAAAATTTTAACATTAGTGATAGCGAAAAAGCAATAAAACGAGTTTTTAGCCCTGAATTTCGTAATCGTCTTGATGCAGTTATTTCCTTTTCTGATTTAAATATGGATGTGATTTTGTATATTGTGGATAAATTCATTCAGGAGCTGAGAAAACAACTCATACAGAAAGGTATAAGCTGTTTAGTAGAAGATGAAGTAAAGTCCTATCTTGCACAAACAGGTTACTGCAAGGAAATGGGGGCACGCCCGATAGAGAGACTGATTGAGAAGGAAATAAAAAGTCACTTAGCTGAAGAAATACTGAACCGTCGACTAATTAAAGGAAAAAAGCTGAGAATTTACATGGATAAAAAAGAAAATAAAATTGCTTTTGGTATAACTTAAAATTTCTTGTATTGAGTTTCATCTTTGTTACAATTTATAATTTAAATCTAATTTGAGTTATAGTGATAATAAGCGATAAAGTAAAGCAAATCCTAAGCTACCACGAAAGTGAAAGTCCTGGGGTAAAAGCAAACCTCACCCGTATTCTCATGCATGGAAAACTTGGTGGCACTGGCAAATTGGTGATTCTCCCTGTAGACCAAGGATTTGAACACGGACCAATAAAAAGCTTTGAAGTTAATCCTGATGCTTATGACCCACATTATCATTTTCAACTTGCACTTGATTCAGGAGTAAGTGCGTATGCTGCCCCACTTGGCATGATTGAAGCTGGCGCTTCAACTTACGCTGGGATGCTTCCACTTATTTTAAAACTTAATAGCTCCAATTCTTTGCATTCAAAAAGTCTAACTTCCGATCAGGCAATAACCGCCTCTGTGAAAGATGCGCTGCGTTTGGGCTGCACAGCCATTGGATTTACCATATATCCTGGTTCTGCTAAGTGTTTTGATATGATAGAAGAGGCTCGTGAAATCATAGCTGAGACTAAGTCCTATGGGCTTGCAGTGGTGCTATGGTCTTACCCACGAGGTGAGGGAATTTCCAAAGAAGGTGAAACAGCAGTTGATGTTATTGCTTATGCTGCGCACATAGCAGCTTTGCTTGGTGCTAACATAATAAAAGTAAAACTCCCTACTAACCAATTGGAAAAAGAAAAAATAGAAGCGGGAAATATTGAATCGTTATCCAAAAGAATTGAATATGTCAGGAAATCTTGCTTTGCAGGAAAAAGAATAGTAATTTTTTCTGGTGGCGAGTCGAAGTCGGTGAATGATATACGCAATGAGGCAAAAGAAATTGAGCAAGGAGGCGGTAATGGTTCAATCATTGGGCGCAACATCTTTCAACGAAAAAGAGAAGAAGCTTTATCTATGCTAAAAGATATCATGGATATCTACATGTAAAAATGGCTGGGTGGCAGAATGGTTTATGCGGAGGACTGCAAATCCTTTTATACCGGTTCAATTCCGGTCCCGGCCTCTCCTTATAAAAGTTATAACGTCATCCAATAGAAACGAAAAACTACTTGACAAATTCCTCAATCGCCCTTATCATAGTACTGAAGCTATTATTTATCTTCAGTCTGTGCAGATTAAACGACAAAAAACTCAATGTACTTGGCGTCTTATGTTTAGTTTTTTGCACTATGTGCATCTCATGTCTTTATAAATTTTCAAGGTTTTTACCTAAAAAAAGCTAAAATGCGCTTGTTAAAGCATTTAAGACAATAAAAAACGTCAATTTAAAAGATAGATAGTGAATAACTAGCTAACGGAGTTTCTTTTGCCTTTCGTCTGCTTAGTAAATTTCTTAAATATTTATTACTAAAGTAGTATCATGGATCCCAGTATCAAGTACTGGGATGACAGGAGAAGGGGCGCTGGAATCCATGAATTTTGTCAAGTGTGCACCAAGCAAAGTGCGTAGAGTTCAGTTGGTGAAAATTCAACCTAGGCAAAGTCTAGCCAACAGCCTGGAATAGACTACTATGCTGCGTAAGGCAACGAGCGTAGTAAAGCTAAAGTAATGAATAACACAGGGTACAACGAAAGTGAAGGTATTGAGCCACGAAATGAATAGCACCGTAGAGGTCGACACTGTACTTGAAGTGGAAAACAGAATGAAGAATAACGCTAAGGCAAGACATTCTACCAGGATCTTAGGTCGTATCATGTGTTAAGATGGAATTTACGTAAACTTGCGAGATCCATTGTATTCCTGTTAAGGTCCGTTAGAACAAGTCAACAAAAGCAAGGACTAGCAGAAGATGTAGTGGAAGTTGGACTAGTACTCAGAATGTAGGAAAGCTACATACAAGGGCCAGCAGTGTAGAGACAGGTTTGTTACACCAACACAATAGAGGTTGGAATATGATACAAGGAAAAGTAAACCAGATAGCAGAAGCTAAAAATGCTGTGGATACTACACTGAAGACGCTAACTATGGATTAGAGATAAAAAAGAGCAAGAATATCAATAATTTATAAATTCAAACATCTGCAATAAAAAAACTAATGGGCACTTAAATTTAAGCAGCAGGCACCTTAAAATGGTCCATCAATTTAGTAAAATTCAAGAACTTCAATAGCTTAGCCGTATAGATGTGCAATGAACTGCCATTTTTAAGTTTGATTAAGCACAATTCAAAAGGTCACGATTTTCAATAACTTACTAAAATCTAATCCATAGTTAGCGTTGAAGAGCCGTCTGCAGGAAAGCCGCAAGTACAGTTCTTGTGGTGGAGTCATAAAAATAAATTAAGCAAGGGGGATAGGACTATGACTTCTACCAAACAGTTTTTTCGTTTCTATTGACATCGTTTACTATATAACATCGTGTTGTATTACAACGCTTGCGCAAAATATTTTAGTGCATTTTCAAATATAAGCATTCCATTGCCATATTTTGGCATAGCGATACCTAAGCGCTTACATTTCTCTTTTTCAAGCGGCCAGTCGTCCTGCTGAATGAAAAATATTCCTCTCTCTGGGTGAGGCATTAAAGCCAATACTCTACCACTTTTATCTGATAAGGCTGCTAGATCGTACGTAGATCCGTTTGGATTGCAAGGAAACTGCAAGTTGGCGTAGTTACCTTCTTCATCAACGTAACGCAGTGCAACGGAATTATTTTCAATCAATTGATCCAAAACACTCTGATCCATAAAAAACTTGCCTTCTCCATGAGCAATAGGAAGATACAGCTCATTTAGGTCCTGTAGCCAAACAGAATTACTTTGTGGGCTAACTTTCACTCTAATCCAACGGCATTGATAATTACCTACATCATTACATATTAAAGCCAGGTTAGAGAATTCTGGAATTAGCTTTACTAATACCTGACAACCATTACATATTCCTATAACAAGCTTATCCTGAGATAAAAAATCTTGAAGTTCGTCTAACAAGCTGTTTCTAATGCGCAAAGCAAACGCATTACCAGCACCAGTGTCATCACCGTAGGAAAAACCTCCTGGAATTGCTAGTATATTACTTGATTTTAGTTCACCTGGATTATCTATGATCTCATTAATATGAACGATCTTCACTTCTACATTGTTGATACCAAGTTTTCTACTACATTCTATAAATGCAAATGCAGTTTCCTTCTCACAGTTCAAGCCATAACCAGATAAAATAATAATTTTCATGAATTAAAAATTAAAAAACTCGAATTTTCTTTTTACAAAATTTACTACTAAATTCAGAGCGAACAACATTATCAACAAAGCTATAATTGCAATAGCAGCAAGCTCAACAAATGCAATCTCAGGACTACTTGACCATATGTATATTTGTACAGGCAAAACAGTTGCTGGGTCGAAAAAGGATGCTGGTGTGTCAGCTATAAATGCTACCATACCTATCATAAGTAAAGGAGAGGACTCACCCAAAACTCTTGCAACTGCAAGCACAGCGCCATGTATTATTCTCGGTAATGCAATCGGTAGAGAGTGATCCAATATTACCTTGATATGAGGCGCTCCAAGAGCAAAAGCTGCATCTTTTATTGTAATAGGAACATTCGCGAAGGCATTTTTTGTTGCAATTATAATGTTAGGTAACATCATAAATGAAAGAGTCATTCCACCAACAAGTGGCGAAGAACGAGGTAAACCAAATATACCAAGGTAGAGAGTTAAACCTACTACACCAAATATTATCGAAGGCACTGCAGCAAGATTATTTATACTAACCTCTACAATGCTAGTTATTATACTGTTCTTGGGCATAAATTCGTGAAGATAGATGCCTGACATAATTCCTATTGGCAATGCCAAAACTAGACATACCATAATCGTCATTAATGAGCCGATTAATGCTCCTAAAATCCCTGCATTCTCAGGTTCACGAGAATCAGATTTAAGAAATAAAGACTTATTAAAGAACTTTTTCACCCTCCCTTCTTCTTTTAGCCAACTAAGCAGTTCAGCATAATGACCATTGAAATATCTATCTTTGTTTATTGAATTGATTATACTTGACGCAGTAAGCCAGATTTCATACTCACCACTGTGCTTCACTTTCCCACGAAAAAAATTCTCTAGCTCCTTGTAAGAATTACAACTTAAAATCTCGTCATTACTCCTGAAATCGGTTCCTTTAAACACTTTACGTAGAGAATCATTAAGTAAGTCAATGGACTTATATCGTAAATCACTAGGATTATCTGCCAAAGCAAAATCAGCAGTTATCTCAACTGGTAACAAAATCTTCGTTATTGTTAATGCGCTATAAGCGTTAATTAATATGCTCAGCAATATGCATATAGGACAACCAAGCGAAATAACTAGTGTTACGAGAGAACTGAAATACAATGTTCTATTTCTTTTGTTTTTTCTTCTTATGCGAGCATGTACGCGCCTGGACTGAAGCAGTTTAAGGAATTTTGTTTTTATGCTCATCTATTTTTAGTCTCTTCCTATTGCCTCGGCGCATTAAGAACTGAAGCAACACCGTTTTTCATCAAAGCCGCTTAGATTTACCGCTTTTGTAAGTAGTACGCTCTTTTATTCTTACAGCTTTTCCAAATAGCTTACATAAGTAGTACAGTTTCGCTCTACGAACTTTCCCCCTTCTTGTCACTTGCACTGAAACTAGCGCAGGAGAATAAACAAAAAATTGTGATACTATACTTTCTCCATGACTCACTTTTCTAACCGCAAAAGAAGAATGCAATCCACGATTTCTTTTTGATATACATACACCTTCAAATATTTGCACACGTTCGCTTGCACCGTCAACCACTTTAAAAGTGACCTTCAAATCATCACCAGGACGAAACTCTGGCAATTCTTTAGCTAACACTTGCATTTGCTGCTTATTGAACTTTTCAAGTAAATTTGTCATTTATATCTCCATCTAATAATTCAGGTCTACGCCTTTTTGTTATAGCCTGAGACTGTTCCCACCTCCAATCACTTATTTTTTTGTGATTACCAGACAACAAAACCTCAGGCACTTTATGTTCTCTCCACTGCTTAGGTTTAGTATATTGAGGGTACTCAAGCATACCACCACCATAACTAAAACTTTCCTCAGTAATACTACCAGAATTACTTACTACACCAGGAAGAAGCCTAACACATGTATCAAGAACTACCATCGCAGCCGGCTCGCCTCCTGAAAGTACATAATCTCCGATACTTAACTCATAAGGAGTATACTCATCAACCACTCTTTGGTCAATACCCTCAAATCGACCACACAATATTGTTATATGAGTGAATCCTATTAACTCTTTTGCAATGCTTTGATTAAATCTCGCGCCAGATGGAGTCATATAAATAAATTTAGTATCCTTATAAGCGGTAAGCACACTATCAATTGCATCACCAGTAACATCAGGGCGCATAATCATTCCTGCCCCGCCTCCATATGAAACATCGTCTACTGTTGAGTATTTATCCTTAGCAAAGGAACGAATATTCATAACTTCAAGATTCCATATTTTCTTTTCTAACGCTTTTCCAGCAATGGAATAGTTCAAAAATCCAGGAAACATCTCTGGGAATATGGTTAATATTGTAACATTGAACATCTTTGCAAATTTATAGTAAACTTAGGCAGTAAATTGATGTAATATCTACAATATATAGTTAAATCAAATATGCTGCCAGACAAAATAATATACGAAGGTAAAGCGAAATCTATTATTAAAGCTAAAGATCCGTTAACTGTTATACAGCACTTTAAAGATGACGTCACAGCCTTCAATAAAGAAAAATATGAAATTATTGAGGGTAAGGGAATAATCAACAACTTCATTAGTGCTTTCATCATGGAAAAGCTTGAGAAAGCAGGAATTGGCACGCACTTTATAAAAACTCTGAATAAAAGGGAGCAGCTAGTTAAAAAACTAGAGATTATACCTCTTGAAATAGTAGTGAGAAATACCGCAGCTGGTAGTTTTTGCAAACGTTTTAATGTAAAAGAAGGCAAGAAGCTTACATCTCCCATAATCGAATTTTTCTATAAAGATGACAATCTGGCTGATCCAATGGTAAATGAAACCCATGTACTATATTTTGGCTGGTTATCTCGTGAAGAAATGGAAGAGGTTAAAACTACAACCTCAAAAATCAATACAATTCTAATTGACTTATTTTTAAATACAGGAATAGATTTAGTCGATCTCAAATTAGAATTTGGCAGGTTAATGAGCGATAGAACAAAGATCATCCTAGCTGACGAGATCAGCCCCGACAATTGCAGGTTATGGGATAACAGTACTCACAAAAAACTAGACAAAGATATCTTCCGTTTAAGTTTAGGAAACCTAAAGGAAGCATATTTAGAAGTTGCAGAAAGGTTGTCAGTGAAGTTAGTCTAACTAAGGTGCTATTTCATCAAGTGGTGGTCTATACTTCTTATGAAGCTTTCCTATAATTTCAATTTTTTCTCCACGTTTTTGGAAATGATTTTTTACACTTTGCACATTTTCAGGATCTACGATTAATGCCATACCAATACCACAATTGAATGTCCTTAACATTTCCCTCTTCTCTACTTTACCCTCTTTTATCAGCCACAAAAATATATCTGGCCATTCCCAAGAACAAATGTCTATGTCAGCAAACAAATCTTCTGGGAGAATCCGCGGAACATTATCTACCAAGCCACCACCTGTGATGTGTGCAATACCTTTCACCTTTGACATAATAGGCAATAAAGAATCAGCGTATATTTTTGTTGGTTCGAGTAGTATCTCACTCCAGGTTTTATTATTCCATGGAGATAAATCATTATAATTTATGCCTAAACTTTCAAAAATATATCGCACCAAAGAAAACCCATTCGAGTGAATTCCACTTGACTCTAAGCCAACTATACAGTCACCTTTCTTCATAGTGTTGCATTTTGGAAGGATCTTACTTTTATCGACCACTCCAACCACAAATCCTGCAAGGTCATAGTGATTATTATTATACATTCCAGGCATCTCTGCGGTTTCTCCACCAACTAATGCTATATTGGCCTGTTTACATCCTTCTGCAATACCCTGAACTACGGATAATAAAACATCTTTACTTAAAGTACCTGTTGCGAAATAATCAAGAAAAAATAAAGGTGTTGCTCCTTGCGCAAGCAAGTCATTCACACACATTGCAACTAGATCTATGCCTATATTATCATGTTTGTTTACTTCTTGAGCTATCAACAGCTTTGTACCCACCCCGTCAGTTGAAGAAACAAGTACTGGGTGGTCATATTTTTTACTCAGCGCAGAAAAATCGAACAGTGCGGAAAATGAACCTTCTTCATTAATAACCTCTTCTTTTTTTTTAGTTTTCCCAACTATAAGGTTGACCTCTTTTATTAGCTTATTATACAGCTTAAGGTCTACTCCTGATTTAGCATAAGTACTCATAATCTTTACACAAATTTTACGATTATTAATATTATATTAATAACCTGGCACAAAAAGTACAACGAAACTTTCTCTCAATTGACTATCATATGTCTACCGATATAGGTTAGCCTAAATCATTTACAATTGTCTAATGAGCAAAAACGTGTTGTTGATAACAGAGCTACTATCAGGACGACTACTTCATGACTTTGCTAACTCTATGAATGGGATAATGTTTACCTTAGAAGAGCTTGAGGCAAGTGACAAGAACGACTCTGGCTCGTGGAAGGAAGCATTGTCATTACTTATGGAAAGTTCTAATGATTTAATGCACAAATACAAAGTTATGAAACAGGCATACTCTTCTTCAGCAGATAACCGCAGCTTTGACCGAACCAAACTGAATATAGAGAACTATCTGCTAAAAAAAAAAATAAAATTCACGTGGAAAACGGATGCACATTTTGTGAAATGCAAAACAAGTTTAATTGAAAAGATAAACAAAATAATTTCCAATATGGTAATAACAATAGCCAGTGCAGTAGCAGAAGTTGAACGGATGTCTGTTTTATTAAGCCAGGAGAAAGACAAAACTCTATTAACTATGCAAGTTTCAAGTGAATACAAGCCTTTAAGCAAATCATTAGTAATGAAATTAAGCAAGAAAAGAGATGACAACCTAAATACAAAAGATATTAGCATCTACATGACCTACTTACTACTGGAGTACTATAATGCTAAAATACACTGTACTTGTGAAAACAACTTGTTGGAAATAGGCTTAACTTTGACTTAAAGCGATTCCACACTTTGTAAAAGCACCTACAAGTGTTAACGCAAAAATTGAAACTTTCCACAGCACCTCGGATCTAGACTAAGCGCACTTATCTAAAGTACGTATCAGCGCTATGCATATAAATATTGTAGACCTCTTTACCTAAAGGTAAAACACTTCCTCACGAGGAATATCAATAGATCTCTTTCATAACCAATTTATGATATGGAATTTTCAGGAGAAACGCAGATGAGCAACGCAGAATACTTGAGGAGCGTAAGCAAGTTTTGACGCAAAATCAGAAATCAGTTTATGCAAGAGATCTAGTTTCTGTAATCACTCAAGTCTAATATTACCTTATCAATATACCTCTCACTTGCATTCTTAACAACGAATTTCGCACCATTTTTGTACTTAACAACTTCACCTACAGATGGTACCTTGCCAGCAACTGAAAGAATTAACCCACCAAGTGTTGCATAATCCTCCTCGGGGCTGCGTAATTCTATTTTTAGATCTTCCTCTATGTCCTTTATCAGAGTCCTAGCTGATATCTCAAACTTACTTTGAGATAACTTTACAATTGCATACTCAGAAGATTCACTTCCACTGTTAATATTTGACACCAATTCTTCCATAAGATCAGTTACTGAAATTAAGCCATCAGTTCCACCATATTCATCCAACACAACAGCTAAATACGATCTGGAAGATCTCATCTTAACGAAAAGGTTGGTAGTCTTCATCGAGGGTGGTACGAATATTACGTTTTGTGCAAGTTCTCTTAGGCTAAAACCTTCGTCTTCGCTTAGAATAACATCTTTTACGTAGAAAAAACCTATCACATTATCAAAATCATTTTTATAAATTAACATCTTAGTGTGGCAAATATTTTTTATTTTTTTCATTACCTCGTACCTACTCGATTCAATGTCCACTGCACATATTTCTGTACGTGGAGTCATCACATCAGTTATATTGCAGTCATGGAATTTTATTAGACCATTGAATATATTCAAATCTGGTAAATCCTTCATTAGTGCTTCAGTTGCACACTCTCTCAGCATACGAGTTCTTTTGAAAAGAAACAGAAAAATTCTGTACGCTACTCGTTTTATAAAAGTTCCTTTTTTACTCAACTTGCTTCCTACTAATGGTAAAAATATTTTTGAATCAGATTTACCAAGAAAACTGTTGTTAAATGTTTAATAAGCATGTGAATAATGTCAAATTAATTTGTGGATTATCTGTTGATACCGGATACTAACAATTGATCAACAACTTTTTCACTGGTGCACACATAATTATATAACAGCGCACAACGGGAAAACCTTTTCCATAAGGGAAGATTACTAACAATCTGAACATTTCACTTATACACATAAGTTATTACAGAAAATCAATAACATATAAAAGTTACTAACATACTTATCTACAAGTCAGGCAATAAGAATCTTCATAGAATTTTAAGTTAATAACAGACCATTGATAAAACTATTGCTACTATTATACTTTACTATATGAAAGAAAACAGGTTAATTAAACTAGGAAACAGTAAAACAATAGTAGCAAGAACCATAAGTGAGGGCAGACAGGGTGAGGAGACACCAATTTGGATAATGCGCCAGGCAGGTAGATCTCTACCTGAGTACCGCGAAGCGGTAAAAAACGTAAATAATTTTATAGAGATGTGTTATAGAACAGATTTAATAGTAGAGCTGACACTGCAACCAATTGCAAGGTTTGACATGGATGCAGCAATAATCTTCTCTGACATTTTAATAGTGGCTGATGCTCTGGGTTGTAATGTGAACTTCATGCGCGGCGTAGGTCCGATGATAAGGCCCGTTGAAGATTTTAAAGAGCTGGGAAGTCCACAAGAAATTGAAACTAAGACCCTGCCAATTCTAAACGCTATAAAGGGAGTAAGAGGTTGTTTGCCAGAGGAAAAGTCTCTCATAGGGTTTGCTGGAGGTCCGTGGACAGTTGCTTCGTACATCATAGAAGGTGGAAGCAGCAAAACTTTTTCTAAAGTGCTGAACTTCTGTCCCTCAAGCTTGGAAAAGATAATCAAGCGGATAACAGAGGCAACAATCGTCTATCTGATTAAGCAAATAGAGTTTGGAGCAGATGTTATACAGCTGTTTGACAGTAATGCCGGAGCGTTGTCGAAAGAGCTATTTAAGAAATATGTTATTGAGCCGACAGAGAAGATTACCTTAGCGATAAGGAATAGGTTCCCAAGTTTTCCGATAATAGGTTTTCCAAGATCTGCCGGAAGTTTCTATAGGGATTACTGTGACCAAACGGGTGTATCAGCAGTGAGTATAGATTATGACATTCCAATAGAATGGGCAAAAGAAAACCTGAAAGTTCCTCTGCAAGGGAACCTCAATCCTAGTCTTTTGGCATATAACAAAGCCAAAGCAATTGAAGAAGCGAAGCGTATAATAGATTGCTTTAGGGATTTACCTTTCATATTTAATCTTGGACATGGAGTGCTTCCTGATACTCCAGTTGAAAATATCGCTGCATTAGTAGACTTAGTGAAGAGCTACTAATGTAATAGACTTCTCGCACCTAAACGGAAAAAGACAATATTTTTAGCGTTTTTTATAACGCTGCATGCTCTTAAATTGCTTTGGCTATAAATATTAAGAAGTTTACCAAATAAAAAAAAGCAAAAGAAGCCCAGGCTAATATCTGTTT
>NZ_JBFTEN010000047.1:0-639 GCF_041154185.1 Wolbachia endosymbiont of Tettigetta isshikii
CAACAGAGCTCCCCTCTTTTCATGAGCTGAAGGCTCGACTCTTGATAATATAAGTGTAGATTCTTAGTTATGATTCAAGCAAGTATAAATTATTATTAGAAGAAAATGTTTTAATTCTAACTTCTGTTTTTTAAAGGCAACAAAGGATGCAGGACAAATAGCAGGTTTGAATGTACTCAGGGTTATTAATGAACCAACTGCTGCTGCTCTTGCTTATGGAATGGACAAGACAGAAGACAAAATGTGAGTTTAATTTTTAAAGTTTGTGGTTTTAACGTGCGCTAGCAAGTAATTTGTGTAAGAAGTTTGTAAGCAGATAAGTAATTTGATGTATGTTGGAAGTAAATAGATAGTATTGTATACAGTTTTCTTTCAGTTAAAAAAGTGTAACAATAAAGAGTAAGCTCTCATATCATTTTTAACATACCTTGATTTATTTGAATTTCATAGTTTATATTTTACATAGACAATTCATGTGATTTATCCACTAGTTTTTTATTGGCATTATTGCATTAGTGAAGAATATGGACAAGAAATTCCAGAATCTGATTTGTATTTTTTCTGTTGTTAGTTACGAATAGTTTTATTTACAGCGTTTTATTGTAGCTCAGAGGAGGAGAATGCTGATGTGAATAAATG
>NZ_JBFTEN010000048.1:0-637 GCF_041154185.1 Wolbachia endosymbiont of Tettigetta isshikii
AACTCCTTTTCTGACCAGTTGAATCTATTTAGCTCCTCATATGCTTTTTTGATTATTACGTCACTTCCTATTATCCTTTCCAACTCTCTTTCACTAGTTTCTTACGCATACTTGAAGAAGTAGACCCATTTTTCAACTATACTCTCTAATTGGTCTTCCTTTGTTTTTGGAAATTTTGGCAACTCAATAAATGTGAAATAAAAATCTTTTAAATCATGCTCATTTGTATCCTCATCCCGAATAGTGTATTTTGATTTATACTCGGACTTGTCAGGAAATAAGATACAATCTGCTATAGCAATAAAGATAATTTCTTTTAGGTCTTCATATTGATCACCTTTATTAGCCTGTCTTGAATACGCCTTAGCTGCATAGTATTGTGCGCGTTTTTCGAAGCCTTTAGTTTTAGCAACCTGCATTTCGACGATCACTTGCACCCCATTTTCATCTCTGCAGAGAACATCAACAATGCTTTGCTTTTTGGAGGCAATTTCAGGATCTTGAATAGTACTGAGGAACTCTATTTCTTTTATTTCGTCTTTGCCAGTGAAGCCCAGGATATCATTAAGAAAGTGAATAAGAATATCCTTATTTTTTTTCTGTACCAAAGATACGACGAAACGCTACATCATTTTTT
>NZ_JBFTEN010000037.1:0-3875 GCF_041154185.1 Wolbachia endosymbiont of Tettigetta isshikii
ATCGAAGCCAAAACGAGTGGTCAACAATTGGTGCAAGAGCTAAAAGCAAGCAGTGATTTGCCAATCATTGAAATAGTACCACATGATGACAAACTTGCCCGATTCCACCAGATTGTTCCTATTATAGAGTCTGGAAAAGTTTTTCTGCCGCACCAGGCGATATGGCTCAATGATTTTGAGTATGAGATTTTAATGTTTCCAGAAGCGCATTACAATGACCAAGTCGACAGCACCGTGCAATACCTACAGTGGATAAGAGAAAGCACCTCCAGAGTCGCAGCTATACGTACATTGTGATTTAAGAGCAATCTCCACCAGGAAGGATGTCATGCCAGTGCCCAGACACTGGCATCTAAGACTTTTATCAAGTAGGTGAGCATAAAAGTTATGTTAAAACACTCCATTTTTATGGAAAACTTGATTCTCCAGTGTCAAGCACTTGGATGACATGAGAAAAGGTGCTATGATGGCATCATAGTGGTTGGGATGGATTGTAAGTCGAGGTCCTTATTCCGTTCTTTTGTCCAAGACTATTCCATAAAGAAATTACTTTACTTACTCAATAAATCTAACTATAATGATAGCAGGGAATTAAAACTTTGCAGAAAAAAATCATTATTACTAATTAGTTAAGAGATTATGTAGATCAAAATACTAATGGAATTATAGTAGGGCTTGGTGCTGTGCTGGGAGGACTTACAGGTTTGGGACTAAGTTTTACAGCTTTGTCACCTTTAGTTATAGGTGGAATTGTTGCCTCTGTTCCTGCAATATTATTTGTTGCATCGGGTCTATACTGTGGTGTAAGAGAAGGAAAACTTCGTAAAGAAGATCTGGCTGCTTGCATATGCATTGCAGGCGTTCTCACTTTAACATTCGCTGCAATCGGAGTTGGTCTTGCTGCAGCTGCAACTGCTATTTTTCCTTGTGCAATGCTTGGAGCAGGATCTGCAGCTTTAACAGGTGCAGTAATAGGAGCCATAGCGCCAATTGGAGGGTTTTTTGCAGCAGCGTATATCATTGCACCAATAGCTGAAAAAGTGAATGAATATATTCTATCACCTATGATGGAAAAAGTGAAAGGATGCTTTTCCTCAAAAGAGAAGGAAGTTTAAACTAAGGTTTTGTTTTCTGTTATTCCAGTGTGCAGCACATCGGACATTTATTTTAAAGACAGTATGTTATAGCCAGTTTTGCCTTGTTTTCCAGTGGAGATCACTATCAAATAACAATGTTCGTGCAGTTGTGTTGCATGGTTAAGGATACAACTGCTCTATTTTCCAGTTGCCTTCTTCAACAAGGGTGTATCTAAATCTAGTGTGTCTTCTATGTTCACCTTCTTGCCAAAATTCAATTGCCTTTGGGATTACGCAGAATCCCACCCAAAAATCAGGGCGAAAAACTTGTGTGTTGTAAAGTTCTTTTTCCTTTAGTTCGATAGCTCGCTCAAAATCTTGCCAATTTTTCAGAACGCTCGATTGTTTTGAACACCATGCACTAATTTGACTATCGCGTGCTCGAGAGGAGAAATATTCATCAGCTTTTTCAACGTCTAGGAGTTTAACATCTCCCTCAATTCGTACATTCCTAGAAAACTCTATCCAGTGAAATACTAGTGCAGCTTTGGGGTTCTCGGTCAATTCTTTTCCTTTTCTACTATTTACGTTAGTGAAGAATACGAAGCCTTCTTCGCTATATTCCTTTAGCAATACCACTCTTACAGATGGAATGCAGTCTTTGCTACAAGTTGCCAGCGTCATTGCAGTTGGCTCTTTACATGAAGAATTGAGTGCCGCTTTATACCACTGCGAGAACAAATCAAACGGATCTTTTTCAGGTAAAAATGTCATACCAAAGAATAAAATCTTAACTCTGACATACGCTGCAGAAATAAGTGCTACGGCCATTTTATCGTATAAGTGTTATGGTGTTATTACAAATTTTGCAAGGTTTTTGAACTTGACCGTATACGTAAAAACTGTTTTGGAAGTATCCGACAGATCCAGATGGTTGCGCATAATCTCTCAGCGTTGAATCACCTGCAGCAATTGCATCACTTAGAGTATTTTTATTTCAGCGGCAAGTTTTTCACACTCTCTGTATGTTAAATCTTGTGCTGATCTGAGCGGTGATATTCGGGCTCTAAACAAGCTCTCAGAAGCATATATGTTACCTACACCAACTATTATTTGTTGTTCATTAATGCTGATTTGATATTTATTTTTCTGTTTTTCAGCAGCTTCTACAAATAGCCTCCACTTAATTCATCCGTTAAGGGCTCTATTCCGAATTCATTAAAAAAATTTATTTCTTGTGCTTTGTTTAAGACGACAACCAACCCAAACCTTCTTGGATAATTAAAGACTATTGAAGCATTGTCGAAAAACAAAAATATCACGTGATCATGTTTATTCTGCGCTTGATTATCTTCAGCATATATAAGCTTTCCGCTCGTGCCAAGATGTATGATGACGGCTATATCATTGTCTGTGTTCCAGATTATGTATTTACCTCTACGCTTGATATCGCTTATAGCTTTGCCTTTTAGCGCATCATCGATATTTTTTGTTATTGGTACACGTAAATTCCAATTATTGACTGCGACACTACTTATTTGCTTGTTTTTTACTTTATCAAACAAAAAGTTAGATATTACTTCCACTTCCGGTAGTTCTGGCATCTTGTCTACTCTGTTGTTGCTTTTTTCTTTTTAGGATATTTTGCTTTAGAGCTTTTGCTAATCTTTTTCTTTCTTCTTCTTTTTCCTTATTCTTTTTTATGTTATTCATATATATGAATCCTGCCGTTATAGCTCAGGTGGTAGAGTACGTCATTGGTAATGACGAGGTCCCAAGTTCGAGTCTTGGTAACGGCACACTGATTATACTTACAATATCGCATACCACGTAAAGAAAACGTAACCTTTCACTGATTTTCGCTCAATTCTTTAATCTCACTAATAGAAAACCAGTAAATTTGACAATAGTGTCAACATCAACATTATTAGCCAGCATCGCTTTTGCGACTTCGATTTTTCCTTCTTCTCTACCTTTTTTTATGCCTTTCTCCATACCTTCTTCAAGTTTGTATTCAAGGATAGCTTCCTCTTTGTATAGATCCATTATTCTTTTTTCATATGCCGTTAGATCTTTTTCATTCCAGTTAAACCTGTCTAATTCATCATATGCTCTCTTTATTATTGGCGCTTCTCTTGCAATCTTCTTTAGATCTTTTTCAGTGGTTTCTTCTGCATATTTGAAAAAAAACACCAGCGTTCTACTATGCTTGTTAATTGCTCTACTTTATTTTTAGGAAATTTTGGTAGTTCTATAAACACAAATTGAAAATCTTGTAAGTCATGCTCATTAGTCTCCTCATCTCTTATGGTATGGCTAGATATATAATTGGATTTATCAGGAAATAAAACACAATTTGAAATTGTAATAAAGAAGATTTTCTGTAAATTAGCATACTTACCAACTTGTCTTGAGTAAGCTTTGGCAGCATAATATTGAGCGCGCTTTTCAAAACCTTTATCATGAGTGAGCTGCATTTCAACCACAAATCTGTTGCCAACAGAATCCTGGCATGGAACATCAACTATACTTTGTCTCTCAGAGGCAATTTCGGGGTTCAAAATGGTGCTGATAAATTCTATTTCTTGTATAGTATTAACTTCAGTACACCCTAGAATATCGTTCAAAAATGGATAAGAATTTTCTTATCAACTATTTTTTTTTTAAATTTTTTATTTGTGTGATTTTGCAACTTTACCAAGTCATATGGGCAATAAAAACCCGTTTGTTATAGAAAATAGATTTTATATCAAACAGCTACCGCAGCAATTTTTACTTAAGCCAATGAATATGTGAATA
>NZ_JBFTEN010000016.1:0-25440 GCF_041154185.1 Wolbachia endosymbiont of Tettigetta isshikii
TAGGTGAAATTAATAAAGACATGAGGTGCACATAGTGCAAAAAATTAAACATAAGACGCCAAACGTGATACTTTCGTCGTTTAACCTGCACAGATTGAAGCTAAATGAATAGCTCCAATACTACAATAAGGGTAACGGCGAAGGTTGTCAAGTAAATTTTGCATTTAATCCGTTTCTATGCTACTTGGATGACACTGAAAATAGGATTACTTTGCATAATTACTTAGATATTCCCTGCTCCCTGGCTTGGTTACAGGCAGTTTTCTCAATTCTTCAGGAAGCTCCGCTTCACTGTAGTTTTCAATGCTAAGCTCAAGCAAAGATATAACAGGAAAAGGCAATTTTGCTTCACTATTCCTCTTGATTAGAGCAGCTTCAGCAACGACTTTACCCCCCTTCCCTTCTACACATTCCATTGCTTCTAGTGAAGATTTGCCCGTGGTTATCACATCTTCAATCAGTAATATTTTCTCACCCTTTTTGATCTCAAATCCGCGGCGCAATTCAAACTTGCCATTAACGCGCTCGCAAAACATCGTCCTGATTCCAAGCTGCCTGCCAATCTCATAACCCACGATTATTCCACCAATTGCAGGAGATAGTATTAAATCTATTGGACTACTTAGCTCTTTTCTTATCTTGTTTGCCAATAGTTCGCAAACTTTCATGGCTCTGCTTGGATTCTCAAAAATCTTAGCGCATTGTATATATGTATCGCTATGCAGCCCTGATGACAGGACAAAATGCCCGTGCAAAATCGCTCCAGCTTCCTCAAATTCCTTCATTATTGGATCATCTTTGTCTAACATCGTTTTTTAAGTTTCACCCTTACACTCTTTATTGATTATTTGAGTTACGCAAACATCAGACCACACATTTATTGCAGTTTCACACATATCGATGATCGTGTAAATAGGCAAAATCAGCCCCATAATATACAAAGGAACGTTCATTGATACAAGATAACTAGTTGCCATAAAATAGCATCCCATCGGCACTCCAGCGTTGCCAATTGCAGCCCCTGTGGCTAAAAAAATCCATATAAACATTTCACTTAAGGAAAATGTGTGCCCATTCATCTCCGCAACAAACATTACTGTAATCAGAATAAACGCAGCACATGCGTTCATATTAATTGTTGTGCATATTGGCAAAATAAAGGACGACAATTTTTTTGGCACTTTTAGCTTATTTTGCACACAGTCTATGGTTATTGGCAGTGTTGCACTGGATGATTTAGAAAAAAACGCAAGTGTGAGCGCAGGCATAACTCCCCTTAGCGTCTGAATTGGTGATATGCCTTTATACCACATAAGTAGCGGTAAAACTAGAAACGCTTGCACGAAATTTGCAGACATTATGCAGGCAAAATACCACAAAAGACTATAGAACTCGCTGCCACCTTTTAACTCGTGCAAAAAACACGTGATAAAGGACCACAAAGCAAGCGGAATAAACTTCAGTATCCCTTGAGCAATTTTAAGTAACGCATCAAAAAGTGCAGAAAACACTTGATGTAATATATCCTGTTTTTCTCTTGAGAGTGAAATAACAGCTCTACCCATTAAAAAAGTGATCAACATGCTGCCAATAACGTTATTTTCAAGAAAGACTTGCACAAAATTTGAAGGAATGAGTGATTTCAAGTATGAAAAGTAATTGTAATTGCTGTCACTTACGCTTTCTATCGTGTTACTTATGAAATTTTTTCTCACTGGATCCATAAGTAAATAGAAAGATAGCGCAACAAACGCAGCTATAATGCTTGTAAGCAGCGTATAGAACAGTGTTTTCTTAAGTAAAGCTTTAATTTCAATTGAGTCTTTAAGTCCTGAAATTGTAGACACTATGGATAGAAAAACTAAAGGTAAACTGATCAATTTGAGTAAGCTGATAAATATATCACTAAATAGCCTTGCTACTTCAAATACTACTTCATTGTTTAAGTAGTACGAAACTATTGCAAGCAGTATAGAAAAGAGTATCGCAAACCTATGCATTGAAAATAAAACTTAAAAGTGATATTATACAACAATTTCGTTGTTTTGGAATTAGTAACTTAAAGCACCAACTTCTTCGGATCTACGCACAACTCTATCAGAAGTTTTGTGACTGTGATTGCAGAGAACATTGAGCATAAGATGCCTATTGACAAAGTAACAGAGAAGCCTCTGATTGCTCCGCTGCCGATGGCAAACATTATTCCCGCGGCAATTAATGTGGTGAAATTTGAATCGAGGATTGTCTTTATTGCGTTTTTAAAACCCTCTTCAATGGCACGAACTGTTCTTTTTCCTGACTTCATTTCTTCGCGAATGCGTTCGAATATCAAAACATTTGCATCCACCGACATACCAACAGTTAGCGCAATGCCAGCAATTCCAGGTAAAGTCAGAGTTACCTCAAGTAGGGTAAGAATTAATAGTATAGAAACTACATTAAAAAGCAGTGCAACAGAGGCTAACAAGCCTAACTTGCCGTAAATAATAATTATAAATAAAGCAACAGCTACGATAGAGATTATCGCTGCTATTTCTCCTGCTTTTATTGACTCTTCCCCAAGACTTGGACCGATATTTTTCTCTTCTATTATTTTAAGTGGTGCTGGCAATGCGCCAGATTTTAGAAGTATTGCAAGCTCACTCGCTTGTTTCTCAGTGAAATTACCACTAATTTCTCCCTCTCCATTTAGGATTGGTTCACGTATTGTTGGCACAGTTAAAACTGTGTTATCAAGAACAATTGCAAAGGGTTTTCCTACATTTTCCTTAGTGATTTTTGCGAATCTCTTACTTGCTATACTGTCGAATTTAAAATGTACTGTGGGTTTACCAAGTGAACCGAATCTAACTGACGCGTTAACCAGCGAATCACCGCCTATTTCAGTCTTGTGGAATATTGGATAAGAGTTACCTAAAGAATCTTTGAGTATGACAGTAGCTTCGTGGTCTATATCCTGCATTTTGGCAACATTAGTGTTTGCCAAGTGAAAAGCTAGCTTAGCAGTTTTGCCAAGCAGAGATTTTATTTGCTCGGTGTCTTCTACTCCAGGCACTTGAACTAATATCTTGTTCTGCCCTTGTTTTTGCACGCTTACTTCCCTCGTACCAAGCTTATCCAGGCGTCTTTGGACGTTATTTATCGACTCTGAAACTACTTCATTGATTAGAGAATTCTTATAATGAGGCTTATATGAAATGAAAATCGAGGCATCTTTCCTATTTAGCTCTAAATTTGGGTTTATTTTATGAACTAGCGTTGAAACTTTCTTATAGTCATCAGTATTATTCAATGTTACAATTACTTGTTTATCGCTTCGTATGCTAGATTCAATGTGTTTTGCTAGTAGGCTTTCTTTTATTTCATCGGCTAGCATACTCAATTTTTCTTTGAAGTAAGAATCCAAATCTACATTAAGAAGCAGAGATGACCCACCTTTCAGGTCAAGCCCTAGGTTTATTCTCTTTTTTGAAACAAGAAGCTTATTATCAAAGAGATTCGTCAGTATTACATATAAAGCAAGAAGGAAGATACACAGTACTGAAAAAGATTTAATTATAAGCCTATTGCACATAAGTTGTAGGTTTAAAATTGTAGTGTAAGTTAAAAATGAATTTTTGTAAAATTCTCTAAATAACCTACTGTGTCATCCAAGTAGTTCATAGAAACAGGGTCAAAAAACTACTTAACAAATTCCTCCGGTTCCCTTATTATGGCGTTGGAGCTGTTTATTTAGCTTCAATCTGTGCAGATTAAACGACGAAAGTATCACGTCTGGCGTCTTATGTTTAATTTTTTGCACTATGTGCACCTCATGTCTTTATTAATTTCACCTAGACTTCTAGGTTTTTCCCTATACAAGCTGAAACGCGCTTATAAGTCGTTTAAGACAGTATAGTACACCAATTTGCAGGATTAGAGAGTAAGCAACTTCTACCGCGGGGTTTCTTTTGTCTTTTTTTTCTGCTTGGTAAATTTCTTAAGCATAAAGGTTATACTAACTTTCGTTATCGGAAAGTAAAAAAATGACTGTGTAAAAGACCTAATAAGATTTATAATTTATAAACAATCTTTGAGGTGGATTATGAAACTAGGCGTTAACATCGATCACATTGCAACCCTCCGCAACACACGCGGAACTTCTTACCCAGATCCATTGAAAGCAGCAGAAGTAGCCATTGATGCAGGAGCAGATTTTATCACCGTACACTTACGAGAAGACAGAAGACATATTAAAGATGAAGATGTGTTTAACCTGAAAAAAAACATCGAAACTGAGCTAAACCTGGAAATTGCAGCTACAGAAGAAATGCTTGGAATAACAAAAAAGGTAAAACCCTATTCGATTAATATAGTACCAGAAAAAAGAGAAGAATTGACAACAGAAGGCGGCTTGGATGTAATTAACATGTACAGCAAACTCTCTAGTATAATAGAGGAGATGCATAGCATTGGTATAAAGGTTTCACTGTTTATCAATCCAAATATCGATCAACTAAAATATCTTGAAAAGCTAGAAAGAAAGCCTGACATAATAGAAATTCATACAGGAGATTACTGCGATAATCCATCAGAGGAAAAATTACAATCAATTACTAATGCTGCAGGATATATCAATAAACTAGGAATAGAATGCCACGCAGGACATGGCATAACCTATACACACGCTAAAATAATAAAAGAAATGCCTCACATCTCAGCTCTCAATATAGGCCACTCTTTAATCAGCGAAGCTATATTTTATGGCTTACACAGCGTAGTAAAAACAATGAAAACGATAATCTCTAACTAACTACTGCTTTTCCCTTTTCATTCAAAACAGTTAAAAGAGTCTTGCTCGCTTTAAATTTCACTCTTGTCTTTTTAGGGACAGTCATGATCTCACCGCTCTGAGGATTACGACATTGTTTCTCCCGACTTATAGCAGTAGAGAATGTACCTACCCCATGCAGACGTATTTCACCTTCTCTATCTAGCTCATCTTTTATTATTTTTATAAACGCATCATGAATCTTGCCCAAGTCAGACTTCGTTATATTTATATTCTGGCAAGAACAATCTTCTTTTAATTGTTTTATTATATCTTCTTTACTCATAAATTACCTTAATATTGAAAAATTTACACAAACAGCATATTACGTTCATATCAATAGTCAACTAAATTTATCGCGAAAATAGAATATATCATACACTTTTTTAATGTTTGCATAACACTTAACAAAAAGTTCCATAAAAAAATAACTACCTTTTAGAAAATTGACATTTCTTACGAGCCTTGTGTTGACCATATTTTTTACGCTCAACAATACGTGAATCTCGTGTTAAGAAGCCTTTTTTGCGCAATATAGAATGTAAGTCTTGGCTTATTTTACTTAAAGCTCTGCTTATTCCATGAGCTAAGGCACCTGCTTGACCAGACAGCCCTCCACCTTTTATTGTAGCAAATACATCATATTTATTGAGCATAGATGTTAGAATAAATGGCATTTTTACCATTTGGCATACTGATTCCCTTTTAAAGTAATCCAGTAGCTTGTCTTTCTGATTAACACTAAACTTTCCCCTCCCTGGCTTTATCCATACTCTTGCTGCAGATTCCTTCCTTCGGCCTGTAGCATATAAACGACCAAGCGAATCAATTACTGATTTAGTTGTTTTTTCTGATTGATTTGTTACAGAACTTTCCATTTTTACTCCATTATTTTTTATTTTTACGATTTAAAGAAGCAAAGTCTATCTTTTCAGGTTGCTGTCCTTGATGCTTATGCTCTGGGCCAGAATAAACATATAAATTTCCAAAACGTTTGCGTGCCATAGGACCATCATCAAGCATTCTTTTTACTGCCATTTCTATTACACGTTCAGGAAACTTACCATTTAAAATGTTATCTGGAGTAGTTCTTTTCAAACCACCAGGATAACCCGTATGCTTATAATAAATTTTCTCTTTAAGTTTCTTTCCAGTAAAATGCACCTTTTCTGTATTGGTGATAATTACATTATCACCGCAATCCATATGAGGTGTATACTCAGGTTTATGTTTTCCACGCAATAACGTTGCTACAAATACTGCAAGCCTCCCTACTACTAATCCTTCTGCATCTATGACAAACCATTTTTTATCGATTTGTTTTTCTTTTAAGAAAAAAGTTTTCATCATCTAAAATTATAAAATAGTAAGCTATGATACACTTAATTTCTAAATAGTGTCAACAACATTAGTTGTTGATTATTAAAGCAATTTGTGCTAGTAACTTAGTTGTGTGCAACTAATATATATAGGAGTAGAATGTTTCGGTTGATTATTACGCTTGCGATCATTTTTAGTGCTATAAGTTGTCACGCAATCGACCTTGAAGAAGTTATAAATAAAGCTATTAAAAATAGTTCAAAGCTAAAATCTCAATTCTACCAATACAAAAGTGCAGAAAAACAGCTAAAATCTGCCGGGTTAGCTGGGTTTCTGCCAGATATTAGTTTGCAATATAGGTTTAACGAAAAATTTGGTTTTGAGGATAAGACCGGTGTCAGACTTTGCCTTGGAAGGAGCTTGACATTAAATCAAGGAATAATAGACGGTGGTGGTACTTTTGCCACATTCAGTCGATCAAGTCATCTTCTCAAAGCAGAAAAGATTCGGTTTCAACAGTTAAAACAAGAGATTGCGCTCAACGCTGTGAAAGCATACGTTGACGTTCTACGCAGAACAGAAATATTAAAGTTGAGAGAGCACAAAGAACGCGTTTCTTTGGAGCACTTGTCAGCAATGAAAAAACGCCTTTCTCTTGGAGAGGTTACCAACGCTGAAGTTTCATTAGCAAAAGCAAAGTTTTCATCCTCGGTGTCGGAAAGAGTTGATGCTGAAGGTAAATTAAAATTGGCAAACATTGCTTACTTTCATTTAATTGGTGAGGATCCTGATGAACTCTCAGAAGCTAATGATAAGTTACCTTCCGTTCCGAAGCTAAATGAATGCTTACAATTAGCAAAAACCAATAATCTATCTCTAAAAGCAGCGATTTATCAAAAAAGAGCAGCTAAAATGGAAGTGATTGCTGAAACTTCCAAGTGGTTGCCCTCTTTGAATCTCAGCGCAAGTAAAGGCTTTAAAGAAGGCTTTAGCTTTGATACGCTTTTAGACAACGTCAATATTGTTTTCACTCTCGATATTCCAATTTTTAAAAGAGGAATCAATGCTTTTGGTATCGGCAAAGCTAAAATGGATGCAAAAAAATCTACCTATGATTATTATGAAACAGTAAAAAATATAGAAAAAGAGGTTGTGAACGCTTGGAATAACGTTCTGACAGCAAAGGCTGTCATTAAAGCAAGTCACGAAGCCGAAAAAGCAGCAGCTTTAGCGTTGGAAGGAGTTGAGCAAGAAGTCAACTTAAATTTGAAAAGCACAACTGAACTTTTGGATACTGAAGATGCACTATTCAAAGCACATTCGGACTTGGTTGAAGCAAAAAGCAACTATGTGATTAGTGTTTATAATTTGCTATTTATGATAAATAGTATAAATCTCTAAATTTAATGGTATTAGCGTTATGAATGATGGACAAAGCAATCAATCTGTAAAAGATATCCTAGAAGACATAAAAAAAGCCATATTTGGCAAAAATGCAAGTAGTGATGAGATGGAAATAGAGAAGGAAAAAGAAGATGATGATGTGCTGTATCTTGAAGAAGAATACTTGGAAGATTCTGAAGAAGATAGTAAGGAGGAGGATAATGAAAAAAACAACAACGTTCATGGTAAGGAAATGGTTTTCGATAACACCAAATTTAATATTCATAGTCACAATCTAGAGGAAAAAGAAGAGGTTCACTTGCAGCATAATACCCAAATGAGCAATAAAAAAGTGGATAACAGTAGCTCACAAACGCAAAATAAGGACCATCTAATCTTAAAAGATAATATGGAAGAGATTAAAGAGTTACTTGAAAGAATGCAAAGTGAACTACAGCATAAGCAACAAAAAAGAGTAAGTCTTACTGTTCAAGAATTAGTCACATCTCTTTTAAAACCTCAGTTGTCGGAATGGCTAAATAAGTATCTTCATACACTGGTGAAAGAAGTAGTTGAAAAAGAGCTAAAAGACATAATCAGTAATAAGTGATTCTTGTAGAGTATTAACAATAAAAACTAGAGTAAAAACAGCCAAAGGTAGAAAACTATCTTCAACTAGGTGGCTACATCGTCATTTAAATGACAAGTACGTACAAAAAACCAATAAGGATGGCTACAGATCGCGCTCGGTGTACAAGTTGATAGAAATAGATAATAAATTCAAATTACTCCAAAAAGGGCAAAAAGTCATTGATCTTGGTGCTTCTCCAGGTGGATGGTCACAAGTTGCATCTCGGAAAGGAGCAAATGTGGTTGCCATTGACATAAAACCAGTAAATACAATTGCTGGAGTAGAATATATACAATGTGATATAAATGAGCTTGAAATTTTAAGGAACAAATTTAAAGGCCAAAAATTCGATGTAATTTTATCTGACATGGCCACAGAATCCTGTGGGTTAAAATCGTTGGATCATATTAGAATCATGCTTTTATGCGAAGCAGCATTGAATCTTGCAAAGCACTTCTTGAACCATGGCGGCAAGTTCGTAGTAAAAATTTTTCAAGGAGAGTCCGATAAAGATTTTTACAACGAATTAAAAAAAATATTTAAAACAGTAAAATACTTCAAACCCAAATCAAGTAGATCTGAATCTACGGAAATGTATTTAGTAGGTTTAGACTTTGTCGATGGTAAAGATCTCAAATAATGGTAAAGCCTTCTAATCCTGTTCTACAGCAAATTTTAATGCCATATGAGTAGCTATAATGCTATTGACTATCAGAATAGCAAAAATAAAAGCAGTAATAAGCAACGTGTGAATACTCAAGGATAAGCTTTCAAGCTGAACTAGTAATTTAAAATATATAAAAACCGGCATTGTAATTGGCAAAACAAGAATTTGTGACATTCCAGATACTAGGTTGTTTCGACCAATCATTAGTGCATTTCCGACAGCTGAAATATTGATTACTATCAATGTGCTAAGCAATAAAGATGAGCCTACTGCTATTGAGTATTCAATATTATTACCAAGAACTACAAAGCTGAATATGGAAGAAATCGCTGAAATCGGTAACCCAAACGTTAACCAGTGAGCAAAAATTTTACAAGTAATTATAAGCTTAGAAGAAAGTGGCTGTATGAAAATTTGTTCTAATATTCCGTCATGATAATCGGAAGCAAATAAATTGCTTGTAGAGATTTGTAAAACAAATGTAGCACATATCCATGTTAATGTTAACATGACTTTTTGTTCACTGTTATTTTCAAGTGTAAACAAAGATAGGCTTAACATTACAATAAAAACAGATATTATATAGGTAAAGTTCTTATCATACATTGCTAGTTTTTTTATTAAACCAATCATACCAGGACTTTAAATGTTTATTATAAATTATAGTGTTTACTTATAGGTAGCATAATTTCTTGTTCGCAAATTATACAGGTTTTATTATCTAGTTGTAAGGTTATGGAAGAGTTACCAAAAATAAAATTACCAGAAGATTACACTCCTTCAGAAGACGAAGAATATATGAGCGTAAAGCAATTAGAGTATTTCAGTTCAAAGTTGCAATCGATGCTTACTGAGCTGGAGAAGAAAGAACTAAAGGATAGTGCATATTATTCTGATGAAGACAGTGGAAGCGAAAAATTAATCCAGCGCAGAAAAGACAGAAAGGAAAAAATTAAGGAGGCGTTAGAAAAAATAAAATTAGGCACCTACGGTTATTGCGAAGGAACAGGGGAAGAAATAGGAGTCGAAAGACTTAAAGCCAATCCGCTTGCCATATATTGTATTGAAGAGCAGGAAAGGTTAGAAAAAGAAAAGAACGTGTACAACACTGAAGATTAATGGGAATGTTGGTATGACAACCGTTTGAATCAATGTATGCTGAAAAGTGCTGTACCTGAGTCACTATAGCCTTTAACAGCTACTTACCATTTTTAAAAGGCATGTTTTCATTGAATAAGCAGACTGTACTTGATCCGTTCCTTAAGGTAAACACCGAGCCCACTCTTTCAATTATAAGATAATCATCAACTATACGGAAATTTACTAGAGATTCATATCCTGCAGAGTCAACCATAAAGACTGCTGGAAAATCAGAATTTGTCTTATTAAATTGCAGATATGTGAATTTTCCGTCATCAAAGACTTTAGTGGGTATTATTGACTCACTACCTTTTACATGTGAGATGGAATAATTAAAATTTAAGCCTTTCTTTACAACCTCAATATCACTTATGTCAGGAATAGTGTTGGGGTTAGCTTGCTCGAGAATATCACCGTTGTTGGTTGTGTAAATTTCATCGCTATTGAATAGTGGATAAAGAAACCTTACTTCATATGCTAATCTTGGATCATCCAATCCAGTTGCTTCCTCAGCATGAAGTTCAAAGTAATAAACTCTTTTGTTAGTAATTACAGTTGCGTTAGTGTCAGCGATATCATCTATAGGTTTGATAAATAGCCTGTTACCTTGAGGAACGAGCTGCCAACCAGTTGGATCACCCATTGAAAGGTTTTGTATTACTTCACCTGGCTCAAATAATATGCTCGATTGGTAACCATAAAAACCAGTGTACTTATGTATAGCCTGTGGATTATAATTGATGACTTTTATGTGACTTTCTGCAGCTATTGGACGTGGTTCCTGTTTTGCAAGTGCATCACCACAACAAAAAAACAACAGCACAACAAACAGTAAGCTAATCATAATATTAAAATTGTACACAGACCATCATTTTACCACTGGGAGAGATAAACTGCAACTGTTAATACCAATTTCCACTACACAGAAAGCAAATGGACGAAAGTGGAAAAAAGTTATAACGTTATCCGATAGAAACAAAAAAACTACTTGACAAATTCCAACAATTTCATTACTACAACGCCAATGGTATTTCTGACTCAAAACTTGTTTTTGATCTGCAGGCTCAATGACAAAATTCAGTAAAAAACTCGGGATATTTTTTTTTGCGGATTGCATCAAATTATATCTGCTGCATGTCTTTTTCATTTCTTCTGCATCCAGCCAAATCGCGCTTAAACTAAGCGTCAGTGAATTATTATAGCGCCAATTTAAAGTATTATAGAGTCAAAACTCGCCACCAGGGGTTTTTTGCCTTTTTCTCCATTGAGTAAATTTTTTAATATAATTGCAATTCAAGATGAGACTTGGATTCGTAGGCCAGTATATCCGGACAAAAAGATTGAATATTTTTACAGAATAGTGTATAATTATTAGTATTTTTAAGCACTATAGTTTTGGCTTTCTCAAAATTTCTCGACCCGAAGAATAATGTCGCGTTCCGGCGCATCTTTGGTACTGAAAAGAATAAGGACATTCTTATTCACTTTCTCAATGATATCTTTGGCTTTGCTGGCAAGGATGAAATAAATGAAATAGAGTTTAAGCACTATAATGGATGCTGAAATTACCTCCAAAAAGCAAAGTATTGTTGATGTTCTCTGCATAGATAAAAATGGAGTGCAAGTGATCATTGAAATGTAGGTCACTAAAACTAAGGGTTTTGAAAAACGTGCTCAATACTATGCAGCTAAGGCGTATTCAAGACAGGCTAATAAAGGCGATCAATATGAAGACCTTAAAGAAATTATCTTTATCGCCATTGCGGATTGTATACTATTTCCGGACAAGTCCTAGTATAAATCAAAGCACACTATTCGGGATGAGGATACCAATGAACATGATTTAAAAGATTTTTATTTCACATTTATTGAATTACCAAAATTTCCGAAAACGAAGGAAGACCAATTGGAGAATATAGTCGAAAAATGGGTCTACTTCTTCAAGTATGCGGAAGAAACTAGTGAAAGAGAGTTGGAAAGAATAATAGGAAGTGATGTAATAATCAAAAAAGCATATGAGGAGCTAAATAGATTCAACTGGTCAGAAAAGGAGTTCATAACATATGAGCAAGAGATCAAGCGTATTCGTGATGAGAAAGCTGTCCTCGCTCAAAAACTTGATGATGCTAGAGAGAAAGGTATACAAATCGGCAGACAAGAAGGTATACAAATCGGCGAAGAAAGAGGCATCAAAATTGGGGCAGAAAAGGGAAAAATTGAAGTGGCAAAACCTACTTAAAGCTGGCGTATCCTTCGACTTAATAACTGAATCTACTGGCCTTCCTAAAGCTGAAATTGCACAACTCAAAGAAGAAGTCACGAGTTAATTTCAAATCGCTTAGCCGAGCAGACACTGGTATTTTGAAGTATATATAAATAATTAGCCGCCAACAGGGCTTCTTTTGCTTTTTTCTCGTTTGGTGAATTTCTTAAATATTTATTACTAAAGTAGTATTATGAATTCCAGTGTCAGCTACTTGGATGACAAGAAAGGGAAGCGCTGGAATGACAGAAGAAGGGCTACTTGGATGACACTCTTCCAGTGAAAGTTGCTCTCAAACTACAATGTTCGTACAGCTGCAGGACGGCGGTATGATGTAGAGTGTAACCGTGAGGTGACAGAATTTTAAGAAAGCCCTATTATGGATAAACAATTTTACACATGTATGAGTCTCAACGAGCAACCAGATGTGCTAGCCATTCTAAATGGCAAGCTGGAGAATATACCTAAGTTTCATTCCACAATATTGCCTAAACTTTGTGGCGGAGATAGAGTAATGGACCTGCTGTTTTACAGGCCACACAGTTATGTAGATAGGAGTAAATCGCTACTTGATGCTCAAGTTGGAGAACTCACAACTTTTATGGCAAAAGTTCATGAACATCAGCCATCAACTTTTAGGGGTAGGCCATATAAAATAGTCGTTGAAGGCGAAAGTCAGTACATATTCATAGTCTTTTTTAATTATTCAGTTAAATATTTATATAAATCATTTCCAATTGGAGCCCATGTAATCATCAGTGGTAAACTTGATAAGTTTCCTGGATATTGGCAAATTACTCACCCAGACTACGTATCGCTTAACATCCACCAATTTGAAGAGATAGCTCGCATAGAGCCGGTTTACCAATTATGTCGCGGCATTACTAACAAGAGCATTAAAAACATAATAAATTCCAATCTAAAAGAGTTGCCTGATTTACCAGAGTGGATAGATGGTACATTAATCGGGCAAAAAATGGCTGAGTTGGAGAGAAAGCATCATAAAGCTGCACAGACCAAGGTCATTGGCAGAAGCGGAAGTTTGTCGTAAAAGGCTTGCTTATGATGAATTGTTTGCATATCAACTAGCACTAAAACCTGCAAGAGAAAATCACATAAGAAAAGGGAGAAAAGAATTTACAATATCTAATAAATATAAATAGCAAGTTTTAAATGGATTGTCGTTCCAATTAACAAACGATCAAATTCGTGCAATAAATGAAATTTCAGAGAGACAAAAATCCAAATACCGCATGGTAAGCTTGCTGCAAGGTGATGTCAGTAGTGGCAAGACCGTGGTTGCACTTTTTGTGATGCTGAGTGTTGTGGAAAACAACATGCAAGCAGCTCTAATGGCACCAACTACTATCTTAGCAGAGCAACATTATAATTGGATCGAAGAGGCTTTGTCTTGCACCGATATAAAAGTTGCTCTTCTTACTGGTAAAACTACGCGCAAAGAAAGACTATCATGAACGAACTTGCAAGTGGTATTTTAAATATAGATTGGCACTCATGCACTGTTTCAAGCTAACGTTACATTTAAAAATTTAGGGCTTGCAGTCATAGACGAACAACAGCGATTTGGGGTGATGCAGAGAAATCGTTTAGTAGGAAAGGGAGAAAATACCGACATACTTTTCGTTACTGCCACTCCTATCCCAAGGACTTTGCAGCAAGCCATGTATGGCGATGTTGAATGCTCCGTTTTAAGAGAAAAACCAAAATCTAGGTTGCCAATAAAAACTGTCATTATGAACATTAAAAAAGTACCAGATATTATTGAAAAACTGAAGGGTGCTATAAACAGGGGTGAAAAAGCGTATTGGATTTGCCATATATAGAAGAAAACGAAGAACTAAGTGTTGCTGCAGCAGAGATGTGCTTTCAGGAATTACAAAAAGCATTTTTTAATAAAGTTGGAATAATACACGGAAAACTAACTCAAGATCAGAAAGATCAAGCTATGTTTTCTTTCAAAAAAAATGAATTTTCCCTCCTAGTTGCAACAACTGTGATAGAAGTTGGTGTAGATGTACCAGATGCAACAATTATGATTATAGAAAATGCAGAGCAATTTGGGTTATCGCAATTACATCAGTTGAGAGGAAGAGTAGGACGAGGAAGCAAGCCATCTTTTTGCGTATTACTATACGATAATCTAAGCAAAAGCTCATCATCAAAGTTAAAGATCAGGTGTGAGTCACAAGATGGATTTCACATTGCTGAAAAAGATATGATGCTAAGAGGTAGTGGAGATATATTAGGCACAAAACAATCGGGATGCATGGAGTTTAAATTTGCTGACTTATACAAAGATAGAGAGCTGCTCAACCTTGCATACAATAATGCGAAAAGTGCAATTGCTGAGAGTAAATCTTTTGAACTACTGCTTGATATCTTCGAATATAGAAGTAGATTACACTTTTCAAAATTTCAGTGAACTTTCTCACACAGCCATATGAAAAATCAGTAATCCACTCTCTTTATATTATTCCGGCACCCCCTTTCTTGTCACCCAAATAGCTGACACTGGGATCTAGGATACTATTTTAGTAATAAATATTTAAGAAATTTACTAAGCAGAAAAAAGGCAAAAACCCAGAGTAGCTAGTTATTCACTATCTATCTTATAACATTGGCGTTTTTTGATGTTTTAAACGACTTATAAGCGCATTTCAGCTTGTATAGGTGAAAAACCAGAAGTTTTAAAAAGACATGCAGTACACACAGTGCAAAAAATTAAACATGAGACACCAAATATGCTAAGTTCTTTTGTCATTTAATCTGCACAGACTGAAGATAAATAATAGCTCCAGTCTTATAATAATGGTATCGGTGAAGGTTGTCAAGTAGTTTTTTAGTTCTGTTTTTATGGCTAAAAAATCTGAATTCAGCTAGCTACTACAATTATTTTTTCTTTCATCAAACTTGACATGAAAGGCGGTCTTGCCTCAGTTTACTTTTGACAATCAGGATTAAATATGTTCATCCTTGAAGTTCTTGCAGAAATGGTAATATCAGGGTTGGGTCTTTTCATTTAAATAATGGTTATACGTGTGATGAATAATTCTTTAAATTCAAAAACAATTTTAAACATTGACGGAAAGTCATATAGCTACTTTAGCCTTAGCGCTGCTGGTAGATTTTTAGGAATAGATCTAACTAAATTACCCTGTTCGCTCAAGGTATTACTTGAGAACTTATTGCGCAATGAGGATGGAATGAGCGTAAAGTTGGATGATATAAAAACACTAGCAAGTTGCGTTGAGAAACACGTTGATCACGAAATTAGCTACAAACCAGCAAGGGTATTAATGCAGGATTTTACGGGAGTTCCCGCTATTGTCGATTTAGCTTCAATGCGTAGTTATATAAAAAAAAGCGGAGGTGATCCAAACAAAATAAATCCGTCTGTACCGGTTGATCTTGTAATAGACCATTCTGTTCAAGTAGATAGTTATGCAAGTGCTTCTGCGTTTGGTAAAAACGTTGAACTGGAAGTAAAAAGAAATTTGGAGAGATATCAATTCTTGAAATGGGGCGAATCATCCTTCACAAATTTTAGGGTAGTGCCGCCTGGCACTGGAATTTGCCACCAAGTAAACATCGAATATTTAGCACGAGTTGTATGTAGCGATAATGGAGTTGTATACCCAGATACCTTAGTTGGTACGGACAGCCACACTACTATGGTTAATAGTTTATCGGTTCTGGGTTGGGGTGTTGGCGGGATAGAAGCTGAATCTGTGATGCTTGATCAGCCAATTAGTATGGTGATTCCAGAGGTAGTAGGATTTAAATTAATTGGAAAACTTTCAGAAGGAGTAACTGCAACTGATCTAGTGCTAACAGTTACAAATATGTTAAGAACAAAAGGTGTTGTTGGTAAATTCGTGGAGTTTTATGGTGATGGTTTGGATTATTTATCTGTGGCAGATAGGGCAACCACAGCCAATATGGCTCCAGAGTATGGTGCAACTTGTGGATTTTTTCCTATTGATCAGAAAACACTAGATTACTTAAGCTTAACCGGGAGGCCGGAAGAGCTGATTAAGTTGGTTGAAGTCTATGCAAAAGAGCAAGGACTGTGGCGAAGCAGTGACGAGTTGGGGTTTTTTGACATGCTGGAGCTTGATTTATCAAGCGTGGAGCCAGTAATGGCTGGTCCAAAAAGACCACAAGATAAGGTCTTTCTCTCACAAGTGGCAGATTCTTTTTCTACATCATTTTCAATTAGTGAGTCAAAGGAAAGTAATGTACTTCAAGACGGAAGTGTAGTTATTGCAGCAATAACGAGCTGTACCAACACCTCAAACCCAAGTGTGATGATTGCTGCTGGTCTTGTAGCACGCAGTGCAGTCAAACTTGGAATAAAATCAAAGCCTTGGGTTAAAACTTCTCTTGCCCCGGGATCACAAGTTGTAACAGAATATTTAGAAAAATCAGGATTACAGAAAGATCTAAATGCTTTAGGCTTTAATTTGGTTGGATACGGTTGCACAACCTGCATTGGAAATTCCGGTCCACTTGATGAAGATATAGAAAATGATATTAAAGGCAAAAACTTAACCGTCGCCGCGGTTTTATCTGGTAATCGCAATTTTGAAGGAAGAATCCATCCTTTAGTCAAAGCCAATTATTTAGCATCTCCACCGCTTGTTGTTGTGTATGCACTTGCAGGTACTGTGCAGATTGACCTAACAAAAGATCCTATATGCAAAGATAAGGATGGAAATGACGTTTATCTCAAAGATATATGGCCAATGAACAATGAAATCGAAGATTGTATTAAAAATGTGGTAACACGTGAGATGTTTATACAAAAGTATAAGAATGTTTTCTACGGTGATGAACACTGGCAAAAGATAAAGTGTTGGAGAAGTCAAATCTATAACTGGAACGCGGAAAGCACTTATATACAGAATCCTCCTTATTTTGATAATTTATCGACGGAGAATGATAAAAATAACGTGGTCGACATAAAGTGTGCGCGAATACTGGCAATGTTTGGCGACAGTGTAACTACTGACCACATTTCTCCTGCTGGAAATATTGCTTCAAATAGTCCTGCAGGTATGTATTTAAAAGATCTTGGAATTGAACCATGGGATTTCAACTCATATGGATCCCGTCGTGGTAACCATAACGTAATGATGCGTGGAACCTTTGCTAATATCAGAATAAGAAACGAAATGGTGAGCAATGAAGGTGGTTACACAAAACATATTCCTTCTCAAGAGACTATGTCAATTTTTGATGCAGCAATGCGATACAAAGAAGAAGCTGTTCCACTAGTTGTTGTTGCAGGAAAAGAATATGGCACAGGTTCAAGCAGAGACTGGGCAGCAAAGGGTACTGCGCTACTAGGAATTAAAGCTGTAATTGCAGAAAGCTTTGAACGTATACATAGATCCAACTTAGTCGGTATGGGTGTTCTTCCGCTCACATTTCAAGATGGAGTAACGACAAAGATATTCGACGGTAGTGAGATAGTGAGCATAAAAGGTAAAGTAGTGCCAAATGGAAATCTAGAATGTATCATTAAAAGAAAGGATAATTCAGAACAATCCATTCAACTTAAGTGCTGTGTACAAACTGCAACTGAGATGAAATACTTGATGAGTGGTGGAGTGTTAAGCTATATACTTGCGCAATCCTCTTGAGTTAGCAAAGTCATTAACTAAGCTTTTTGAGTCGATTCTGGCCCTTTATTTAAATAATAATTTATTCTACGCAAAGTTATGATATAATTTCACCTTACATATGGTAAAGGGTGTTTTGTAGATAATTATGATCAGTTCTATACAAGAGCCTAACGAATTACGAAAACGTTTGCAGGGATTTTATCGTACTGATGAAAAAAGTTGTGTACGTTATCTTGTAGAAAAAGCAGAACTTTCGGCTGATTCGAAAAATAGAATTTACAATATTGCAAAACAAGTTATCGAAAAAATTAAAGGCAATAAATTAGATATTATAGATTCTTTTATGCAGCAATATTCGCTTTCCAATGACGAAGGAATAGCGCTGATGTGCCTTGCTGAATCACTACTTAGAATACCAGACGATTATACAATAGATGAGCTAATCAAAGATAAAATTGCCAATCAAGAATGGAGTAAACATTTAGGGCGCTCCTCTTCATTGTTTGTTAATGCTTCTACATGGAGTTTAATGATAGGCAGTAGTATATTAAGGGCCAGTGAGGAAGATCCAAGATTCTATCACGCTATTTCTAGGTTACTTAAAAATTTAGGGGAACCAGTAATCCGCAAAGCAGTGAAACAAGCAATGTTGATGCTTGGTAAGCACTTTATTGTTGGGGAAAATATAGAAGAAGCATTGGAAAGTGTAAAATCAGATGATCATGGCAAATTCTTATGCTCCTTTGACATGCTTGGTGAAGCTTCTTGTACAGCTCAGCATGCGGAAGAATATTTTAATTCATACATGCATTCGATAAAAGCTATAGGTGAATCCACTGACATAAATGATTGCTTTAGATCACATGGAATTTCAATCAAGTTGTCTGCATTGCATCCACGTTATGAATTCTGCCAATTTGGTAATATAGCTGAAGAACTGAAAACTAAGGTGCTGGAGCTTTGTCATGAAGCAAAAAAGTACAATATTTCATTATGTATAGATGCAGAAGAGTCAGAAAGACTTGAGATGTCATTAGTTTTATTTGAACAATTGCGTCTTGATGAATCACTTTCTGAGTGGGAAGGGCTTGGCTTGTCTGTGCAAGCATATCAAAAACGTGCTTTGTCTGTTCTTGATTTTGTTGAAGATGTTGCTATTCGTTCAAAACATAAGATCATGGTGAGACTTGTGAAAGGAGCATACTGGGACTCAGAAATCAAGCACACACAAGAATTAGGGTTAAGTGGGTACCCAGTGTTTACTAGAAAAAGCTATACAGATGTATGCTACCTTGCCTGTGCACAGAAACTTTTAAGCAAAGCAAGTCACTTTTATCCATGCTTTGGAACTCACAACGCTTATACTTTTGCTACTATAATAGAGCTTGCCGATAAAAATCACCCTGGGTTTGAGTTTCAGCGCTTACATGGAATAGGTAAGGGCTTATATGATTATGTAATGTCAAAGCTTGCAACAAGTATAAATTGCCGTATATATGCACCGGTTGGTAAACATAGTGATTTATTGCCATACATTATTAGACGTCTTCTTGAAAATGGGGCTAATAGTTCATTTGTCCATCAAATAAATGATTCCAACGTTAAAATTGAAGAGTTAGTTTCAGATCCATTGGAAAAAGCTAAAAGCTTAGAGTATGAGCCTCATCCAAGTATTCCATTGCCACAAGATGTCTTTGGAGAAGAAAGGAAAAACTCCTTGGGGATGGATATTAGTGATTCAGTTACAGTTTGGCAATTTGCGAACGATATAAAAGAGTTTAGCGAAAAGAAATGGCAGGTTGGGTCGATAATTGACGGAGAGTTACTGTTTGACAGTACTGAATTTACCGAAGTGGTTAATCCAGCACATTTGGAAAACGTAATCGGAGAAGTATCAAGTACAACAAGTGATCAAGCTTTAAACGCTCTTGAAATAGCACATAGTGCTTTTGCTAAATGGCAGAATGTTTCAGCAGAAGAGCGTGCTAAGTACCTTGAAAGAGCTGCCGATTTGCTTGAAGAAAGGATGAAAGAGCTAATTTATATTCTAATTGTGGAAGCAGGAAAGATTTTATCCGATGCGATAGCAGAAGTAAGGGAAGCAGTCGACTTTTTGCGCTATTATGCAATGATAGCAAAAAATGAATTGAATAGCTGGAAAAAATTGCCAGGTCCAACAGGTGAAGATAATTTTATCTTTTTTGAAGGCAGAGGGGTTTTTTTGTGCATATCAACGTGGAATTTTCCACTCGCTATCTTTATTGGACAGATTGCAGCCGCACTTGCAGCAGGTAATTCAGTACTGGCAAAACCAGCAGAGCAAACGCCGATTATTGCTTGCGAAGCTGTTAAGATACTACATGAGGCTGGGATACCAAAAAACGCACTGCACCTCATTCCAGGAAACGGTCGGTATTTAGGTGAAACATTAATACCAGATAATAGAATTTCTGGTGTGGCTTTCACTGGTTCAATACAAACTGCTCAAATAATTAATAGAATGCTTGCTAGAAGAGACGGCCCTATTGTGCCACTCATTGCTGAAACTGGTGGATTAAATGCTATGATTGTTGACAGTTCTGTTCTCTTGGAGCAAGTGACTGTAGATGTTTTAATTTCTGCATTCCGTAGCGCTGGTCAACGCTGTTCTGCACTTATAGTGTTATTTATTCAAGAGGATATAGCAGAGAAACAGATAAAAATGATATGTGACGCAGTTCAAGAATTAAAGATTGGTGATCCAATACAACTTAGTACTGATATTGGTCCAATAATTGACAAAGCATCTATTGATATGCTGAATAAGCACGCGGAGAAAATGTCAAGAGATAAGGATTCAAGCCTTTTATCCAAGGTACCCATGAATACAAATTCTCATAATGGTTATTTCTTCCCTCCATATATTTATGAGATACAGAAAATTTCGCAATTAAAACAGGAAGTGTTTGGCCCTATTTTACATATTATACGTTTTAATAAGTTGCAGTTAAATGAAGTTATAAGTGATATAAACAGTACAGGATATGGGCTTACGTTCTCTTTGCAAAGCCGCATACAAAATCAGATCGATTTGATAAGCAAGAAAATGTCAGTTGGAAATGTATACATTAATCGCAATCAGATAGGTGCAGCAGTTGGAGTACAACCGTTTGGCGGTAAAGGACTATCAGGCACTGGACCAAAGGCTGGGGGACCTCATTATCTACAGCGTTTTTCTACAGAAAAAGTTGTGAGTGTCAACACTACAGCATTTGGTGGTAATACTACACTCATGTGCTTGGATTGATTTGTAGATATTTTTTTTTAAAAAATGTTAGATGTATGGTCCTAGAATAGGATGCGGGGCTGAGCATGTTTCGCAAGGTATTCCTAATTTACTTTAGCTATATTTATTATTTTTTAAGATTAAATGGTTAAAATAGTAGATAAATGCTAAAGTGAGGTTTAATTATGATAGCAAACTTTCCAATAGAAACTAGTGTTTTACCTTTCCACCTGTACTTCGATTACACATACAACATTTAGCTCAATTTAAAAGTCTAATTCAATTTTAGTTGTCAATTTAAGCAGAAAAAGCATCAATGCTGGCAACTGAGAAGGTTTTAATATTGAGGGGTTGGTATGAGTACAGACATAACTGCACTAACTACTAATTTAGGTAAATTAGATGAATGCACAGATAAAAATGAAAAACAAGAACAGGATAGAAAAGAAAAAGACGAGCAATTGTCTGGCGCTATAGAGAGAAAAGTAACAAAAGAAAAACATAAGCGCGAAAGGCCAATAGGTCGAGATGGAACTATCAAGGAATGTAAAAGGTTATTAAAGGAAGGTGCCAGTCCTACAGTATTAACTAAATTAGAAAAGTCGCTTAGAGGACAAGAAAAATATCATAGGTATTATGTCCAGTGTTTTCTTCCGGTATTGAAGAGAAAAATATCAAAAAAATTAGACCCTATAAAAAGAGAAGAAATAGAAAAAGTAATTTCTAACATTATTGGAGAAAGCGTCAATCACAATCATTACAGTCGTAGAGATAGTCAAGACAGTGGAATTGGAAGTGATAGCGATGATAGACGTCAAACTGATAATATGAATGTTAACGATCGTTTATTGGAAGCAGCAAAACGAGGCAATAAGACAAAAATTAAGAGGCGTGTGCAAGAAGGTGCACACATTAACACAAAAGACAGTAAAGGCAACAATGCTCTACACTATGTTATTGCTTTACCACAAGGGCAGCAAAGAATCGCGTGCTTAAATCTAATATTAAGTTTAGTGAAAAGGGGAAAAATACCTAAAGATGAACTTATTGAAGCTATAAATCCCGAAAAAGGGCAAACACTAATACAAAAATTGCTATTTAATAAAATAACTAAGGGAGAGCATAGCTCTGAAAGTGTATCCGGAAAAGTTAGAAAATTTCTTAAAATGCAATTTACGAAATATGATGATAATACAATAGAAGCTGCTATAAAGTTGTTTGAGTTAGGAGCTAACATTGGTGATTTGCAGTTATCTAAAGAAGAATTGCAGAACTTAGATAGAGAACATGAGAGGTATTATCTTAAATTCATAGAAAAATTAGCAGAGTCGATAAAGAAACCTGAATTAAAACAAGAGATAAAAACACAAATTAAAAAAATTATAGCATATACTATTAATACTCCAGATAGTAATGGTAATTATTTGTTACATTCAACAATTAATAATTATGATAAAGAACTTTTTAAAGAATTATTGCAAAAAAGAGTGGATGTTAGCCTTAAGGATGCAAATGGCGATAATGCCTTACACCGTATTGCTTTACTTAAAAAGGAGCACAAAATTACATATTTAAAGTCAATATTAGATTTAAAAGAAGAAGGAACAATACTTTCAAAGACATTGCGTGAGGCTATAAACACCAAAAATAATGATAACAGATATCCAGCACAGGTCGCATTAGTCAGACAAATAGAAAAGATACCTAGTAAGTTAAAGGACTTTTCTAAGTGGGTTAGACCAAGACCCACAAAACATTATTATACTGCTGAATTTTGTGCAATGTTATTACAAAATGGCGCTGAAAATAAAAGTGATCATATCACAATAGAAAGATACGATAATAAGAAATATTATCACACCAAAGAAAGAATCCAAGAGTTAACAGGTGTAAGCCCTAATCGGGAAGTAGATGAAGCGCTTAATCAGAAGTTTTCTAAGAATAGGAAACGTGGTAATAATATAGATCTCCCAGTAAGATGGATACTTGGAGGTTTAATTTTTGCAACAGTATTTAGTGCTTTAGCAGGAAATATGGTTGTTGCAGCTGCCTTATCGGTTACCATAGCAGTTTGTGCAATATGTTACCCTGCTTATTTAAAATTAGAAAAATTCCTTAATGATAGGAACTCGAAAACACAAAAGTCATCAGATCAACCAAAACACACTGAAAGTTCTCCTAGTCCTAAAGTAGATAATGTACTAATACAGGTATTAAAGGATTGTCAGGAATTTAACAAGCAAATTAATACACCCTCCTCTCCGGGGCGATGAAATCAATCTCATCGCTTAGAGTTTTTTCGGCAACTTTCTTGTAATCAATTTTTACATTTATTTTGCCTTTCTTTTCTTCGAGCCACGCTATAGTGTGTTTCATCCAGTCTTTATCATCACGCTCTGGGAAATCTCCACGAGCATGGGCACCTCTGCTTTCTTCGCGATTGGCTGCGCATTCCATAGTGATAACTGCTTGTGGAATCATGTTGGCAAGTTCCAGCGCTTCAACTAAATCACTGTTCCATATCATACTGCGATCTTCAATTGCAATGTTAGGCATCATTTTCGCTACTTCTTTTATAGCTTTTTTACCTTCCTCTAAAACTTCAGCAATGCGGAACACGGATGCATATTTTTGCATAGTGTGTTGCATTTCGCTGCGTATTTTTGATATCCTTAGCTCTCCAGAAGCAAATCGCATTTTGTTGAACCTATCAACTATCCAGTCTATGCAATCTGAGTGCAATTTTTTGTGCGGTGCATGAGGTTTTAGCTTCTCTTTCGCTCTAAGCGCTGCAGCTCTACCAAAAACTACAAGGTCAAGAAGCGAGTTAGAGCCAAGTCGATTTGCACCGTGCACAGAAACGCATGCTGCCTCTCCAATTGCAAACAACCCTTCTACTACTTCTTCCTTACCTTTCTTCAGTGTAATCACTTCTCCATGATAGTTGGTTGGAATGCCGCCCATATTGTAGTGAACAGTTGGAATGACCGGTATTGGATCTTTAGTGACATCAACACCTGCAAAAGTCTTTGCAGTTTCGCTAATTCCCGGAAGTCTCAATTTTATTACTTCCGGATCAAGATGTGCTATAGTTAAATATATGTGGTCTTTTTTTGGTCCAACGCCTCTGCCTTCTCTGATTTCAATTGTTATTGCCCGGCTTACCACATCACGAGAAGCCAAGTCCTTTGCTTTTGGTGCATAGCGTTCCATAAACCTTTCGCCCTTAGAATTAACGAGATACCCGCCTTCGCCGCGACATCCTTCCGTCATCAAACATCCTGAACCATATATTCCTGTTGGATGAAATTGCACAAATTCCATATCTTCAAGTGGCAATCCAGCTCTTACCACCATGCCATTACCATCACCTGTGCAAGTATGCGCGCTCGTTGCAGAGAAGTAAACACGCCCATATCCACCTGTTGCTAGCACCACCGAATGTGCACGAAATCTATGTAGTGTACCGTCGCATAGTGACCAGGCAAGAACTCCGCAGCATGCCACGGTTTCGTTATCCATTATTAAGTCAATTACAAAGTATTCAACAAAAAATTCTGCGTTGAACCTAAGACACTGCTGATATAGAGTGTGAAGGATTGCATGTCCAGTCTTATCTGCTGCTGCACAGGTGCGTTGCGCTGATTTTCCTTTACCAAAGTGAGTTGTCATTCCACCGAAGGCACGCTGGTATATTTTGCCATCTTCTGTACGTGAAAAAGGTACGCCAAAATTTTCAAGCTCAATGACAGCTTTAGCAGCGTTTTTACACATATATTCTATTGCATCTTGATCGCCAAGCCAGTCTGAACCTTTTATTGTGTCATACGCATGCCAGCGCCAATTGTCCTCAGCAATATTCCCTAAAGCCGCACTAATTCCGCCTTGTGCTGCAACCGTATGACTGCGTGTAGGGAAAATTTTAGAAATGCAAGCAACTGAAAAATTAGTTGCAGCCATTCCAAGTGTTGCCCTAAGTCCTGCTCCACCTGCGCCCACTACCACTACATCATACTCATGTTCTATGATTTCGTACGCTGATTTATCCATATTTGCTCATTATAACCACAGGCTTATAATACCATGGAAGTGGGGAAAATCCATACAAGTTTTCTAGATACAATAAATTTCTCGAATATCAAACCAGCTTTGGCATATGCGAAAAAATTACTTTACAACCTTCGCGGACTCCCTTAATTATGGTAGTGGAGCTATTCATTTAGCTTCAATCTGTGCAGATTAAACGACGAAAGTATCACGGTTGGCGTCTTATGTTTAATTTTTTGCACTATGTGCACCTTATGTCTTTATTA